>JAJDEQ010000164.1 GCA_029259695.1 Planctomycetota bacterium | reverse complement strand
CAAGCCCGGCAACATCATGATCACCCCCGACGGGCGGGTCATGCTGCTCGATTTCGGACTGGCCCGGGACGAGGGCGCGACGCGCATCACGCGCACCGGCACTCACCTCGGCAGCCAGCCCTACATGGCGCCCGAACAGGTGCGCGGTGTGAGCGCCATCGATCGCCGCGCCGACATCTACGCCCTCGGCGTGACGTTGTACGAGCTGCTCACCCTGCGGCTGCCCTACGACGGCCCCAACCCCGAGGTCGTGCGCCGACGCATGATCGAGGCTGCGCCGGACCCTCCGCGCATGTTGAACGCGGACGTGTCGGCCGAGGTCCAGGTCGTGTGCCTGACCGCGATGGACGCCGACCCGCGGCGTCGCTACGGGAGGGCTGCGGCGTTCGTGGCGGACCTGGAGCGCGTGGAGCTCAGCGTGCCCGCCCTCGCGCGGCCGCCGGGTCCCTTGTTGCGCGCGCGCCGCGCGGTGGCGCGCCGGCCGGTGGCGGCGATCTCGATCGTCTTCATGGCGGCGGTGGCGCTGGGTTCGATGCGCGTGGCCGTGCTCGAGAAGGCACGTCGCGCCGAAGCCGATCAGCGGACCCAGGAGCGGCAGCTCACGCTCGGGTTCATGGACAGCGTCTTCGAGGGCATGGAGCGCGACGTCAAGTACGGTCACGTGAGCAGCTTGTCCGACTCGTTCCATCGGGCTGTGCGTGTGCTGCGCAGCGGAACCGACCTGGGACCCGCGGTGGAGGCCGCTCTCTTCACCCAGTTCGGCGGGTACTTCCGGGCGCTGGGGGAGTACGCGGCGGCGGACGGGGCGCTGACCGACGGGTTGGCCCTGCGCGAGCAGGCGCTCGGGCCCGACGCACCCGAGGCAGCCAGGAGCCTGGTGGCCTTTGCGCGACTGCGCATCGCGGAAGGGCGTCCCGGTGAAGCCGGCCCGTACCTGGAGCGGGCCTACGACGTGCGCAGCAGGACCTTCGGCGACGAGAGTGTCGAAGTGGCCGAGGTGCTGCACCTGCAGGTGCTGGCCGGTGGGCAACGCAACCGCGCGGCCGAAGTGCTTGCCCTGCGCCGACGTCTGCACGGCAACGAGAGCGTCGAGGTGATCGAGAGCCTGAACGTGGCGGCCAAGGTCGCGCTCGGTCGATCCTTGCCGGATGAGGCCGGGGTCTACCTGGTGGAGGCGCAGGAGTTGGCGGGCCGGGTCCTGGGTCGACTCGACGCGTTGTCCCTCGAGACCTACGAGCAGGTCGGCAGGCTGCAGACCCTGTTGGGCAACTACCACGAGACCGAACGCGTCTACCGCATGGTCCACGAGACGAGCCTGGAGCTGTACGGTCCGGATCACCCCGCCATCGCGGAGAGCCTGCAGCGGCTGGCGCACAGCGCCTTCCGGCTCGGGCGCTACGACGAAGCCGAGCGGGGCTTCGAGGTGGCCGCGGAGATGCTCAGCGAGCTGCGGCCACACGATCAGAGTATCGCCAACAGTCGACGTTGGCGCAGCGCGGCGTTGGTGCGCCTCGGTCGCTTCGCCGAAGGCCTCGTGATCCTCGAGGACCTGCAGGCGAAGGTCGACATCGAAGAGCGGCCCTTCTTCGCCTCCATGTTGCACCACCACCGCGGCCGGCTGTACCACGAGTGGGGCCGGGTCGCCGAGGCGGAGGCGACGTACCACCAGGCGATCGCGTCCTTCGATCCGGGCCGGCGACCTTCCGGGTACGCGGCATGGGCGCGCTTCCATCTGGGGTTGCTGTTGCAGGCCGACGGCCGGGAGGAAGAAGCGCAGCGACAGTTCGAGATCGCCGAACCCCTGCTCGGGCGATGGATCGAGAGCGTCGATTCCCGCCTCACCAGCTACCTGGAGCACATCGAGAGCCGACTCGCCTGGGTCGAGTTCCTCCTGGTCCGCGGAAAGGGGACGCAGGCGGCGGACACGGCTCGCGAGGTGGTGAAGCGCCTGCGCGTGGCATACACCGAGCCTCATTGGCGCACCGCTTTCGCCGAGAGTCTGCTCGCCGAGGTGCTCGTCGCCGAGGGGCGCTACGACGAAGCCGAGCGGCTGCTGCTGGCCGGCTACCCGGTGATGAGTGCGGCCCGTGGCGAACATCATCAGGTGACGATCCGACTGGTGCAGCGCATCGTGCGTCTCTACGAGGCCTGGGGTGACAGCGAGCAGGCGGACGCATGGCGCGCGCGCATGGACGGCATCGTCCCCTCGCCGGTCTATCGCCTGCTGCGTTGACTTCGGCGCGGCGCGGCGCCGCGCGGCGATCGGCGCTGTGACCCGGTGCTGCGAGATGCCGAGGGGTGCCGGGTCGATCGGTGCCGCCGGGTCGGCGGAGGAAGGGAATCGTCGGGGGGCGCGTCGGCCGTTACGCTCGGCCGGTCACCGGAGGAACCCTGCCCATGTGCCTGACGTCCTTGTTCGCGGGATTCTCGTTGGCGGGAGCGCTGCTGCTCTGTCCGTCGTTGTCCGCCTCTCCGCTGGTTCTTCAGGCACCGGTCGAGACGGAACAGGAGTCGACGACCGACGACGAGCTGCGCGTGCTCGACGCGGGTTACCACCATCTCGGCGACGACGAGGTCCCGGAGTGGACCGAGGCGTCGGCCGAACCCGAGGGCAACCTGTGGACGCTGTCGTTCGAGAGCGAAGCCAACAGCGGCGAGTGGTGTCTGCTGTTGCAGCAGCGCGACGTGGACGACAACTGGCGCATGACCCTGAACGACGTCGACATCGGCCCGCTCACCCGCTACAAGGCGGTCCGCGAAGTGGCCTACGCCGTGCCCGCCGGCGTCTGCGTCGACGGTGTCAACGTGCTCGTGATCGAGTCGCTCTCCGGCACCGACGACATCACCTTCGGCAACCTGCGGGTGGCGCAGGCTTCGGTGCGCGATGCGTTGGGGCTACGGCCGGTGCGGATCGAGGTCACCGATGCCGACACGGGCGCCCCCTCCCCCGCGCGGGTGACGATCGTGCGCCGCGGCTCCGGCCGGGCGCAGATCTTCGGCGACCCGGGCGCGCTCACCGCCGTGCGCGACGGCATCGTGTACCTGATCGGCGACGCGACGATCGAGTTGCAAGCCGGCGAGTACGCGCTCTACGCCAGCCGTGGCACCGAGTGGAGCATGGACCAGGTCGAGCTCACGCTGGGTGCCGACGAGCTCGAGGCCGCTGGCGAGGAGAGCGGCGAGCGCGGTGACGCCGGCATCCCGACGCCCCGACAGGTGTCGCTCTCCCTGCGCCGCGAAGTGGACACCACCGGCTACGTGGCCTGCGACACGCACGTGCACACGCTCACCTACAGCGGGCACGGCGATGCTTCGGTTCCCGAGCGCCTGGTGACGCTCGCCGGCGAGGGCGTGGAGCTGGCCATCGCCACGGACCACAACCACCACACCGACTACCGCCCGCTGCAGCACGAGCTGGGGCTCGACCCGTACTACACCTCGGTCGTGGGCAACGAGGTGACCACCGACAACGGGCACTTCAACGCGTTCCCGCTGGATCCCGACGGCGAGCTGCCGCCGTGGCAGCTCACCGACTGGGTGGCGCTGGTCCAGGGCATGCGCGACGCGGGCGCCCGGGCCATCGTGCTCAACCATCCGCGCTGGCCGTCGATCGAGAGCGGCCCCTACGCGGTCTTCGGTCTGGACCCGTTCACCGGTGCCCGCGCCACCGCGACGCCGTTCCACTTCGACGCGATGGAGCTGGTCAACTCGTCCGAGAGTCACGCCGATCCGTACATGCTGTTCCGGGACTGGTTCGCCCTGTTGAATCGCGGCGAGTCGATCGTCGCGGTGGGCTCGTCCGACTCCCACACGGTGGGCGCGGTGGTGGGACAGGGGCGCACGTACGTGCCGTCGCCCAGCGACGATCCGGCGGCCATCGACGTGGACGCTGCGTCCGACCTGATCGCGGCCGGCCGCACCACGATCAGCCTCGGCCTGATCGCCGACGTGAGGGTGGACGGGAGCTACGCCGTCGGTGACCTCGTGCCGCTCCGGGGCGCTTCGGCACAGGGCGGCGCATCGGATGGCCCGCTGGGGAACGGAGCAGGGCCGGTCGCGACGCTGCCCGCAACGCTGCCCGTGGCACTGCGCGTGGCGGCGCCGTCGTGGGTGACGGCACGTGAAGCGCGAGTGTTCCTGAACGGCGAGGCTGTCGCGGTGCGGGAGCTACCCGCGTCCGAAGGGCAGCCGCTCGACACCTGGCTCGAGTTCGAGCTGCCCATCGCGCACGCTCACGATCAGTGGCTCGTGTGCGTCGTCACCGGCGACGAGGTGACCGGCCCCTGGTGGCCGATGAAGGCACCCTTCACGCTCGCCGCGACCAACCCGGTCTACCTCGACGTCGACGGCGACGGTGTGTACACGCACCCCCGGGAGACGGCGCGCCGGCTGCTCGATGGGCGACTCGCCACGGGCACGGCGTTGGAGCACCTCAGCATGCCGCCGGCGTGCGACGACGCGGTGGCGATCCAGTTCGTGGACCAGCTCTACGAGCGGCTGCAGGAACGCGCGCGCCGCACGGCCGTGCGCATCGGCTTCGAGCGGGGCCTGCGCCGGCCCGATGCCGCTGTGGGAGCCAACCCCGGGGGCGACGACCCCGAGTGGGACGACTCCGAGTGGGACGACGATCGCTGGCGCCGCTACCTGCGCGCCCTGTCGAGCGGGGGGCGCTGACGCAACAGCGCGTCGCGCGCCCCCGGCCCGGACCGAGCGGACCCTCCGCCCCTGCGAACTCCGAACCGCGGCGGGTCCGGGCTCGAAGGGACGTGGCTCAGCCGTCCTTCTTCTTGCCGCCGAACAGACCGCCGAGCGCGTCGCTGGCCTTCTTCTTGGCATCGTCGACGGACTTGGCCGCGTCCTGCTTGGCGTCGTCGACCGCCTTGGCCGCGTCCTGCTTGGCATCGTCGACGGCCTGGGTCGCCTGCTTGGTGACGTCGTCGACCGCCTCGGTGAGCTTGCCGGCGGCCGCGTCGAGCTGGGCCTGGGCGTCGGCCATGATGGCGTCCAGGTCGATGTCGGCGATGCCGACGTTCACACCCTTGGTGATCGCGTCGAGGATCTTCTGGGCCACCTCGGCCGGGCTCGCGCCGCCGTCGTCCTTGCCGATGTCCTCCAGGTGGATCTCGGGCAGCTTGGTGCCGATCTCCTGACCGGCGAGCAGCGGCGTACTGACGGCGACCTGGACGTTGCGGATGTAGACGTCGTCGATGGTGATCTTCGGTCCCTCGCCGCCCTCTTCGGTGGTGGCCTCTTCGCCGCCGCCCGAACCGGCGTACTTCTCGATGTTGCTCGAGATCACGTCGATGTTGCTGCCGCCGTCGGTCTTCACTTCGTAGATCACGCTGGGGGCGTCGATCAGCACTTCCTTGATCGCCACCATGTCGCCGCTCACCGAGTTGAGCGAGACGCTGACTTCACCGAGGGCGAAGGCGTGATCGCTCTCGAAGCCGGCCGGGTTGGCCACGGTCAGGCCGCGCAGGCCGACCTTCTTCTCGGTCAGTGACAGGTCGACGCCGTCGAGCGTCACCGGCACCTGGGTCACGTCGCTGCCGACCTTCTCGATGATGCCCTGGACCAGCGAGCCGCCGCGCAGGTAGAGGAAGGCTCCCCCGGCGATGACCAGCACGAGCACGAACATGAGGAGCTTCTTCATTCCAATACCTTCCCTGTGGGAACGCTGTCCCAGCATCTGCCCGAACTCGGGTGCCCGCCCGGGGCACGACAAGTCGAGTTCGGTTTCGAAGCCCGAAGTGTAACTCCGGCGGGGGGCCGGGAGGGCCGCCGATCGCCCTTCGCCGCGACGACTCACGGAATCGACAGGGGAGCGGCGATCCCGACGTGCGAACTGACGGCCGCGTGCGGGAATCGGCGGGCAGGGGCGGATCTCGTGGTTCATTCCGAGGCGCCGGGCGGGGCTGTTTCGGCCCGGAGTGCGGTCGCCCGCCGGTCTCGTTCGCCGTCCACTCCTGGAGTAGGGTGCGGGGCCGGCGCACGCGGCGCCGGCCCGATGCTCCGTTCCAGAGGCTCGAGACGATGACGCGCAGGACCAGTTCGAAGAGCGCTGTCGCCCGGGCCGCGCCGCGGGTGTCGTGGCTCGCCGCCGTGACGCTGATGCTCGCGACGGTCGGCTGCGGCGCGACCTCCTACGACGACCTGTCGACCCAGCTCAAGCAGGTCTCCGTCGCCGGCGTGAACGGGCCGGGCTCACCGATCCCCTCCCAGGGCACGTTCGCCTGGATGCGCGGCTCGGGTGTGATCGACAGCGGCAAGCTACCCGATGCCCGTGCGGTGGAGTCGCTCCTGCGCCGGGCGGTCGAGGACGCCATGCGCGCCCGCGGCTGGACCCCGTCCGGTTCCTCCCGGTCCGACGTGCAACTGGGCTTCGTCGCCGCGCTCGACGCCGACATGTCCGACGTCGACATCATGCGTCGCTTCGGCGTGAACCCCGGCATGACCGGACTCAACTCGACCCACGGCAAGGGCAGCCTGGCCATGGTGATCTTCAAGTCCGACACGACCGCGCTCGTCTGGCGTGGCGCCGCCCAGATCCTGGCCGAGCCCGACCTCCCGTTCGACGTGCGCCGCGCGCGCATCACGAACACCGTGAATCAACTCGTGAGCAACGTGCCGATCCGGTGAAGGGGCTGCTTCGGCAACCCGAGACGACCGCCGTCCCGGTGTTCGCATCCCGCGAAGTCAGCGCCAGTCGCCATCGAGGACGAAGGCGCCCCAGGTCTCGACGCCCGGGAGGCCGGAACGCTCCCGGTTGTCTGCGAGTGTCTCGAGCTGGGCCTGCCTCAAGGCCTCGTGCTTGCCCAACCCGCCCTTCCAGTGGTGACGATAGAAGCGTTCCATGAAGGCGACGGTGTCTTCGTCGGGCACCGCCCACAGCGACGAGATCACCGTGTGCGCACCGGCCACGAGGAAGGCGCGCCGCAACCCGATGTGTCCTTCGGCGGCGACCTCCGCGCGGCCGACCCCCGTGTCGCAGGCAGAGAGCACGACCAGGTCGACGTGAGCGAGGTCGAGCCACCCGATCTCCTCGGCGGTCAGTCGACCGTCGGCGAGGGAAGCGTGCCGCTCGAAGTTGGCTCCGGCGCAGACGATGCCGGACAGCAACCCGGGGAAGTCGTCGTCGAGGAGCGAGAGCCTGATGGCTCCCGCCGGCTGCTTGAAGACGTTCGAGTCGCAGTACCCGTGGGTCGCGAGGTGCAGCGTCGACGCGGTCGGCGCCCAGCGGACGAGCGCCTCCTCGGTGGCCTCAGCACCTGTGAGCAGGATGCGTGGGGCGCTGGGATCCTGCTGCTGGTGGAGTCGGAGCACGGTCTGCGCCTCGGCCGCCGTCCCGGTGAGCGGGGCGAATCTCCCGAGCCGCGGGGTGGCCTGCGCTGCGGAGCGCTCCGGGGTGGCGCGTCCGGGCTTCAGCTCCTCGAGCCTGGCGTTGTAACGGTCGAGCCAGCTCAGTTCGCCGGCATCGGCCTGCGCCGCAGTCCCGGTGTCGCCGGCGTTCTCGTCGGGTGCGGGCGCTGACGGGTCGGCGAGCGCGTCGAAGTCCGCGTCGCCCATGACCACGAGGCGCCGCTCACCCGCGACCGGTTCGTCGCGCCGCGTGATGAGCGTGGGGTCGGTGAGGTACACGAAGCCGCGGTCTTCCACGAGGAACCGGCCGGCTCGATCGCGCAACGCGCCCATCGAGACCACCGCCAGGATCCCGTCGGGAGAGAAGAACACCGTCTCGACGCCTTCGAGGTGGGGCGCGATCGGATCCCAGACGAGTCCTCGAAGTCGCTCGCCTCGAGCAGGTACGCGCACCAGGCTGTCGCCACGGTCGCCGACCGCGGGCCCTCCAGCGAGCGCCTCGGTGGCGATGGCACGGCTCGGCCCGAGGTCGACGCGCACCGGCTGCGCGGCCTTCGGCCTCGTGATCCAGGCAACCAGGTGGTGCCCGTCCTGCGGGTTGCGCAGGAGCAGTCCGTTCGTGCGATCGGGCACGAGCACGCGCTGCAAGAAGATGTCGACCAGCGCGGTCGCGGGGGGCAGGGCGTCGCGCAGTTGCTCCCACGAGGGAGCCTCCTGCGGGCGTGCGAGCGGGGCCTCGAGCAACTCGCGCTCCAGTCGCCGGCGCGCGGTGACGAGCCCTTCCAGTTCCTCCCTCGATGCCAGCATGCGCCGCCCAGGCAGGCCGGACGCGATGCGCGACCAACCCGCGGCGACCCGGGACAGCGTAGCCGTCGTCCTGCCCAACTCGTCGAGCCGCGCGATCTGGCCCGGGGTCAGGTCGCGACGTAGCCTTCCGCGTCCTCGCTGCAGCGCTCGCAGCACCTGACTCTTCCAGGCCAGGATCATCTCGTAGGCATCGATGACGGCATCGGGGCCGTCGAGCAGATCCGGGCAGAGGAGCGCATCGAGTTCGCCGTCGAGGCTCCGGATGTACTGCAGGCCCTCGCGCTCGGATGTCGTGGCGAGCTGTGCGGCGACCTGGTGCAGGTTGCGCGCGGCGAGGGCCACGAGGTCGGCATGCGCACCGTGAGGATCGCCCTCGGCCAGACGCAGGAGGGCGAGGTTCTTGTCCACCAGCGTGACGCGCGGGTGGGTGGGTCCGAGTGCGTCGTGCAGGGCCGGTCGTGCGCGCTCCCATAGCGCACGGGCGTCGGCGTACTCTCCGCTGCTCAGCAACGCAACAGCCAGGTTGTTCGAAGCCACGGCCAGCGTCGGGTGATCGGGGGGCAGGCTCGTCGAGCGGATCGCCCACGCGCGCTCGAACAGCGTGCGTGCGCCACTCACGTCTCCGGTCTCCAGCAGGAGCCCCCCGAGTTCCGTGAGACTCGTCGCGATCCGTGGGTCATCGGGCTCGACGGCGGCTTCGAGTTCCTGCAGCGCACTCTCGTGGAGACGCCGGGCGGTGTCGACCCGGCCCTCGCGATGGGCAGTCACGCCGAGCAGGGAGCGGAGTTTGGCGATGACGGCGCGCTCGGGGTCCGGCGACTCTTCCCGCAACGACAGCGCACGCTCGTAGCATCCCCGCGCGGCCTTGATGTCCCCCAGCTCCATCAGCACCTGCCCGAGTTCGGCGAGGACCCTCGCCCGACCATCCGGATCGTCGGCGGTCTCGTAGATGCTCAACGCACGCTCGAGCTGGGTCCGAGCCTCACCATGGCGTGCCAGGTCGGAGAGGCTGCGGCCGAAGTCGACCAGGACAGCGGCGAGTTCGATGTGGTCGGCACCCAGCGCGCCTTCGAGCACGCGCACCGACCGCTCCGCAGCCGCTTTCGCTTGCGGCAGGCGACCCTGGTGGGTTCGCGAGCGAGCCAGGTGGCCGAGGGTCCGACCGACATCGCGGTGCTCGGGGCCCAGCTCGTGCTCGAGGATCGACAGCGCCCATAGGAGGATTTGCTCGGCTTCGGCGTGGCGGCCCGTGAGCGTGCGCTGCACGCCCAGCAACTGGGCGGTGCGCCCGACGCGTCGGTGCGTCGAGCCGAGCGCAGTCTCCTGGATCGAGAGCGCCCGCTCCAGCAACGGGCCTGCGGCGTCGGGATCGCTCGCCGCCAGGTGGAGTGCACCGAGTGCTGCCATCGGGGATGCCAGGTCGGGGTGCTCGGGGCCCAGCTCCTGCTCGCGCAGCGAGAGCGCACGCTCGAAGGCTGACGTCGCTTCGACGAGATCACCGCTGCGGGCGAGCCGCTCTCCTTGTTCGAAGAGGAACTCGGCGGTTGCGCTGCTTGCGTCCTCCACCTGTTGGAGTGCTGCGAGAGCGGAGCCTAGGATGGCCGTAGCGACGAGGCCCAGCATGATCAGCTCCGGTGGCACGCCCTTGTCGAGTCGACGGCCGCGATCAGCGGCGGTCGTAACACTCGGGAGAGCGGATTGTATCCCCTGTGCGCTCGCGGGAAGGAGCATGCTCGCGATGACCGTGCTGCGTCTCCGGCCGCCACCGCACGATGGCCGTTGGGCACCGCGACAGGCGACCTCGCCACGGCGGCCTGGACGCCCGCAAGCAGTGGACCTACGGTGCGATGAATCAGGTGCCCTCGACCAGGAGCCCAGCATGAACCATGATCCGAGCACGTTTCCCATCGGGGAGGCAATCGAACTCGAGCCGGGTGTGCTCGTCGAGCGGCGCGACGTGTTGCGCACGTTGGCTGCGGCCGTGGCGTTCGGAGGGATCTCGTCGGGAGTGGCGGCTGCGACCCCGCTCGGGCGGCGTCTGGCGAGCGACGCGGCGCTCGGGTACGACGAGTTCCTGGCCGAGGCCGTGCCCGTCGCGAAGCAGCTCGTGGATGACCAGAGCCCCCTGGGCGAGCGTCGCTACCTCCACGCCCTGGCTGCCGTCGCTGTGCGCATGGGCGAGGTCGGCGTGCCGAACATGCGCCCCAGTGGTCAGGGGCCCGAGGCCTCGATCGGGGTCAACCCGGGCGGCGATCCGTTCATCGTGCTGCACTGGCGCATCGGCCCGGGCGGGCGTATCCGCACCCATGCGCACACCTACGGCAACGTCGTCACGTTGGGACTCGAGGGCGCGGCCCGCGTCTCGAACTACGAGCTGAACGGCCCGGCGGACTTCGAGACCGAGCAGGCCTTCGAGGTCGTACAGACCGCCGATCAGCTCCTCGTGCCCGGAACGATCAACCTCGTTCCGCTGCATGCGGGTTACTGCCACGGCTTCGTCGCCGGTCCTGATGGCGCCCGCGGGCTCGACCTCACGACCCGCACGCGCCCGCGCCGGGACACCACGCCTTACCTCGTGCTCGGCGAGCAACCGGCGGATGCCGAGCAGCGTCTCTGGGAAGGACGCTGGGAGCACGAGTGAACGGACGACGCGCGCAGCAGGAAGGCCGGCTGCGCGCGTCGGTCGTTGCGATCGACTGGTCCCGTAACGGGACCTGCCGTCAGCGGTGCTGGTCAGGAACCGGGCTGGGCGATCGCCGCGAAGGCCTTGACGGCTTCGCTGTGGCGGGAGAGCCAGGTGCCGCGCTTCTCGTTGTTGCGCTGCCTGGTCATGACCTCGTGGCGGATGCCGGCCATGTCGCTCCAGGTCGTCCGTGCGCGGGAGACCTTCGAGGCGCTGGCGGAGGGATCGGACGGGGCGATGGTCTGGTCTTCGAGGGGAGGGAAGACCGAACCCATCATCATCAGGCCGTCCATGTGACGCTGGGACCACGCGTCCATCGCCTCGCGGGACGCGATCATCGACACGAGCTGCTGCGCGCCCATGTCTTCGGCGTTCCAGGCGCTGATGCACACGCTGTCGGCGAACAGCGGACGGGCGTTGGGCTTGTCGATGTGGACCAGGCGGGTGACGTCGGCGCTGTCCTGCGACTGCGCCCGGCGCAGCTCGTAGTCGGAGCCCGGGAGGGGCAGCACCATCATGCCGTCGGACTCGTCTTCCCGCTCGGCGGCCAGCGCGACATCGCCGTCCACTCCGGGGATGATCTCGACGGACAGCTCGACCGAGCCTTCGCCGACGGGCACTTCGATGTTCGTGTTCTGACCGATCGCGGTCCCGGCCAGCGCGGCACCGAGGGCGAGTGTGAGGATGGCGCTCTTCATGACGGACTCCGTCCAGAGGTGAATGCGGAATCCTCTTTCTTCGGCCTCCGGCGGGGGCTGTCCTTAGGGCTTCCGGCACGGCCCCCCGGAGGGGCAGGAGGGAGCCCTTTCCGTCGGTTCACGCAGGCTACTCGACGATCGTCAGCTCCAGTCCGTTCGTGGCGGAGATGGTCATCGGGCTGGGAGGACCGGCGTCGAGGTCCTTGATCAGCACCTGCATGGTGATCGGCAGGCCGGTGAAACTCGAGTCGGCCGGGAGCGTGGTGGAGAGCGTGAGGTTGCCAGCCCCGACCGCGTCGGGTGTGCCCAGGATCGGCACGACGAACTCGAGCAGCGTCAGGCCCAGGTGCAGGAAGCCCGTGGTGACCTGCCCGACGCCGACGCGGAACAAGCCGATCGTGCCGCCCACCGCGTTGTCGATCACGATGTCGATCTGACCGTTGGGCGTGGTGTAGCCGCGGCCACGCAAGCGCGGAGTGATGCCGCCCTTGCCGGGCTTGCCGTTGCCGTAGGGCACGAAGCCCGCGAAGCGGTTGAGCACCACGGTGATCGCCCCGGCCTTGCCGTGGATGGTCACGAGGTCGTTGGCGCCGTCGTCGTTCAGGTCGCTGAGGATCGGGCGCAGCGAGCCCGAGGGACCGGTGGCGGCCAGCCCGTCGACCGCCTCGGCCACGAACCCGCCGGTCGCGGTCCCCAGCAGTGAGCGCACGAACGCCTGGGCCCCGAACGACCCGCCGGCGGCGTTGGACGACAGCAGGTCGAGCACACCGTCACCGTTCGTCTCGCCCAGGCGCAGCGCACCACCGCCGAGCAACCCCGGCAGCGTCGAGACCGAGGACGACACGAACGCGGGGCCGACCTCGCCGCGCGCCAGGAACAGTCGCCCGTCGTCGGCGCCGATCACCACGTCGGTGAAGCCGTCGGCGTCCACGTCGCCGGCATCGATGCTGCGGATCGAGGTCCAGGTCTCGCCGAGCGGTGTCGCCAGCGGCGTCAGGACGCCGCCCAGGTTCTCGTAGACCAGCAGGGTGCCGGCGTCGGTGCCGTCGTTGCGGCTGGTGGTGGCGATGTCGAGGGCGGCACCGCCGATCAGGTCAGCCACGACCAGGCCGCCCGACAGCGTCGTGCCCGCCGGGGCCGTGGCGCTGATGGGCGTGCCGAGGACCGTGCCATCACCCAGGCCGACGTACACCGCGGTGGCCGTCGCGCCCGCCGATCCGCGCACCCAGGTCACGACCACGTCGAGACCAGCGTCGCCGGCCACGTCGGCCAGGGCCAGCTCGCCCGAGCGCGGGAGTGGGAGGAACTGCGTCTTGGTGAAGTTGCCGCTGCCGTCGCCGAGGAACAGCGACAGGCTGGCCACGACGTCCGGCACGGGGACCGGCTGCGTGTCCCACCACGCGTTGGCCACGACGAGGTCGGGGTCGCCATCGCCGTTCAGGTCGCCGAGCTGCGCGATGCGCGGACCGCCCGCCCAGATCTGGCCCGAGCCGGTGGGCAGCAGACCCGGGATCGTGTCGTCGACGTTGGAGGTCACGATCGGCGGATCGGGGAAGCCGCCGCTGCCGTCGCCCAGCAACACGGACACGCTGTTGCCGTCGCGATCGGGAATGACGAGGTCGAGTCCACCCAGGCCGCCATCGGCGGCATCGCCGTTCACGTCGCCCACGTCGCCGTCGCCGGGTTCCGCGCCCACGGCGAAGTAGCCGACCGTGACGTCCGTCAGCCCGCCGGCGCCGTCGCCCAGGAACGCCGCTGCGAAGGTGACTTCACCCGAGCCCTGGAGCGCGCCGTGTCCGGCCAGTGTGTCCGTCGACCAGACCACGACGGCGTCGAGGTTGCCGTCGGTGAAGTCGGGTGCCGGTCCCGGGCCGCCGGTCACGTCCACGAGCAGCGGCGCCACGCCTTCGCCGGCGTAGGCCGTGCCCAACTCGGTGACCGCGAAGCCGCCGGCTTGGTCGTTGTCCAGGACGGTGAGCACGAGCTCGGGCTCTTCGGCGTCGAAGGTCCCGGCCGGGTGACTGATGTTCTCGTTGTTGGTGTAGACGACGTCCTCGAAGGTGTCGCCGTCCAGGTCGCCCACCGTGCCCCAGGTGGGGTGACTGCCCAGCTCGTTCGCCGTGGAGAACCCGGTGAACGTGCCCGACGCGCTGAAGCCGCCCAGGCCGTCGCCGTCGTAGAGCAACAGCGTGCCCTGGGGTTCCCCTGCGGGCCCGCCGTCGAACTCGTGCACGGCCAGCAACGCGTCGAGCGTGCCGCCGCCGTCCACGTCGAACAGCAGCACCGAGGCCAGGGCCTGCCCGCTCGCGAAGGTGCCGGACAGCGACAGGCCGCCGGTGCCGTCACCGAGCAGTACGGTGGCCGTACCCGACTCGAGGCCGGGGCCCCCGGCGACCGCACCGCTCGTCGTGACCACGTCGAGGTCGCTGTCGGCGTCCACGTGGCCCAAGGCGAGGTCGGTCAGATCGGCCACCGCGGTGAAGCTCTGGAACGAGAAGCCGCCGGTGCCGTCGCCCAGGAAGATCGACACGCCGCCGTCGCCGGCGACGGCCACGTCGTCGTCGGTGTCGCCGTCGAAATCGCCCGACGCGATGGCGACCGGGGTGCCGTCCATGGTCAGGTCGAACTCGACCTGACTCTGGAAGATGGGCTGGCCCGGAGTGGGATCGGACGCCAGGTAGCTGAAGCTGCCGGTGCCGCCGGTACCACCCTGCTGGTTGGCCACGACGAGATCGGCCTGACCGTCGCCGTCGAAGTCGGACGAGGCCGCGTGCACCGGCCCGTCGCCCACGGTGAAGTCGGCCAGGGGCGTGAGTTCGACCGCCCCGTCGAGTTCACCCTGCACGAGCAGCACGACCACCGTGTCGCCCAGGACCTTGGGCAAGATGATGATCGGGTCGTCGATCGCGTCGTCGCCTCCGTCGTCCTTGCTGGCCCCGCCCGGGATGATGAGCGCACGCCCGCCGAGCCCGGAGAAGACGTCCACAGGGGGTTCGTAGGGGGGCGTGATCGATGGCCCCACGAGGGGCAGGATGTAGACCGCCCCGGTCTCGCCGACGCCGTCGTCGTCGCCGTACGCGCCGACCAGCAGGTCGGGCACGCCGTCACCGTTGAAGTCACCCAACGCATCGACGGCGCTGCCGAAGAGATCACCGATCGCGAGCGAGACGGGCAGGCCCCCGGTGCCGTCCCCGATCCTCTGTTCGGCCTTCACGGTTCCATCGGCCTCGAGGAACAGGACCCACGCGGCGCCCGAGTCGCCGTTGAGGGGCGCGCTCACCGCGATGTCGCCGAGGCCGTCTCCGTCGAGGTCGCCGAGCGCGGCGACGTTGAGGCCGAACTGATCGCCATCCGCCAACGTGCCGCCGAAGCCGCCCCCGCTGGCGCTGATCTTCTGCTCGGCCTTCACCGTGCCGTCGGCGTTCATGAACAGGATCCACGTGGCTCCCACCAGGCTGTTGACGCCCGAGGAGCCGCCGTCCATGTCGCCGGCCGAGCCCACGATGAGCTCGTCGACGCCGTCCCCGTCGAGGTCGGGGAGCGTGTCGAGGCCCGTGCCGAAGAACGCGTTCTCGTGCAGGGTGCCCCCGAACGAGGTGTCCTCGCTGATCTCCAGGTGGGACTTCACCGTGCCGTTGGTGTTGAGGTGCAGCAGGTACAGCGCCCCGCGGTTGAAGTCACCCATGATCGTCGAGCCCGGCGCGCCCACGACGATGTCCTCGACCGTGTCCCCGTCGATGTCGCCCACCGCCGTCGCGGACCAGCCGAGACGATCACCGCCCGAGAAGGTGGCGCCGAAGCCGCCCGACGTGTCGCTGATCAGTGCGTGGCTCTTGACCGTGCCGTTGGTGTTGAGGAACAGGATCCACAGCGCGCCGTTGTCGGCCCCGCCGTCGTCGTCGTTGGGCGAGCCGACCATCAGCTCGATCACGCCGTCGCCGTCGATGTCCGGCAGTGGTCGCGTCCACGAACCGAAGAAGTCCTCGTCCTCGAGCGTGCCCGTGAATCCGCCCGTGCCGGCGGCGATCTTGGTCTCGGCCTTCACGGTGCCGTTGGTGTTCATCAGCAGCACAAAGACCGCACCGGTGTTGGACGACGAGCCCATGCTGCCGCCGGTGTCGTCCTGGAACGAACCCACCGCGATGTCGGTGACGCCGTCGCCGTCGAGGTCGCCCAGACTGCAGCACGCGCCCCCGAAGCCGTCACCGCTCGCCAACGGACCGGTGAAACCGCCCGAGGTGGCGCTGATCTTCAAGGACTGCAGCACCTCGCCGGGTAGCTGCTGCGCGCGCGTTCCCGCGGCGAGCAGGCTCAACACGCAGGCGGCGCCGAGACTCACTCGACACCGGACGATCGTCGACACGAACCGATTGCTCATCAGGCAATCCTCAGCGGCTTCACCCTCACCCCGGTCAGGGGCACCCACCCGCAGACCGAAGCACGGAGTCTACACCCGATCCGCGGCGGCGGGGGAGGCGACGTGGCTGGCGTGGCAGTGTTGGTGGGGGCGGCCGCCACCGGCGCTCGTCAAGTAGGCATGGTCAGTGCGTGCAATCCGAGCTACGGTGACCCGGGTCCACCTGAAGGGGCGGGCGTTAGTAGGCATCACGCTTACCACACGGGGATCCTCGGCCAGCCGGCGTGCCGCCGAAGGCTGTGACTGCGAGTACGGGAGTCGCGTCGGGCGAGCATCGTCCACGCAGTCTGAGCCCTGCAGCACCTTCTGCGGAGCAAGGACGTAGTCTTCCACGGAGGTGTGCGTCGACGGCGCACCAGGAGGGAGCAGGCTTGGATACCGAGTTGGTTGACGCGTTTGATCGCCGACGAGTTCAGTTGTTCGTCGGCTCTGGGTTGTCGACGGATGTCTTCAAGAGTGCGGACGCGTTCGCTGATGTCTTGCTCACCGACGTCTTCTCCCACCAGGGATCGGATACCTGCGTGAAGGAGCTGTTGGTCGAGAGCGATCCCCGGTGTCCCGCACCGGAGTCGATGGGTTTGGAAGAGGTTGCCGAGTACTACGAGATCTACACGGACTCGGCGCGACTCGTGAGCCGGATCCGCGAGGAGTACGACAAGACGCTCGAGCCATCGGAGCTGCACCAGCTGCTATGGAGGCTTCCCGGCGTCCATTCGATCTACACGACGAACTTCGACTGCCTCATCGAAGACGCCATTGATGAACCCAGACAGAAGCCAGAAGTCCTCACCGACCTCCGCGACCACCGCAATCTGCCGGTCGACCGGATGGTGTTCAAGCCACACGGCTGTGCTCGGAGGAGCCGAAGCAGGAATGAGTTCGTGATCACCCGGGACGACTACCTGCGATACCGGGAGAACCGCCCTCTGGAACTCATCAAGACGATCCATGACCTCACGAGCAAGGTGTTCCTCTTCCTGGGATACAGCCTTCGTGATCTGAACATGAGACGCATCCTGATCGAGGCCCAGCGGATTGCGAGTGTGCGGTGCTTCGCCGTGATGCCAGATGTCACGGCGCCAGAGGTTGCCTATTGGGGGCAACATGGAGTCCGTCTCATTCGCAAGGGAGCAGAGGAATTCGTTGCCGAGGTCTTGGATCGCTTCCCGTATGAGGAATCGGAGTTCACGATCAAGGCTGAACAGCGCCTGGACGCAAAGGGCCGTATCGCCGAGAAGGCGATCAAGGAGGTCAGGCCGCTCCTTGAGGTCGGGGACCATGATGTGTTCATCGACGCGGGGACAACCACACTCGCGTTCGCCGGCAAGCTCATCGAGTTGATCCGAGCGGGGGCGATCGATGGCAGATCGCTCCGGATCATCACGAACTCCTCTGAGGTCCTGAACCTCTGTGTCGAAGAGCTGCGCAACCTTCAAGAGGAGGATAGGCCAGGGGTAGTGGCACTGGGAGGCTTGCTCAGATCGCATACGCGTGCGATCACTCCCGATCGTGAGAGCACCGTCGATCAATGGCAGCGGCTCGAGCCCAAACGCCGACAAGGGACGCTCGCAATGATGGGAGTCAGCCAGCTCTCCCGCGATGGGTTGAAGATCCGCACTCGCTTCGAGAAGGCGACGAAGTCGGTTGCAGTCGAGCTTGCTGACCACGTCTTTGTCCTCGCGGATCACTCCAAGTTCGGCAGGAGTCATACGCCGAACAAGGAGGCTCCCTTCAAGTACGCGGACCTCGATCCAGAGAAGATGACGATCATCACGAACCGACCGCAGGATGTTGGGCTTGACGGCGAAGGCGTGGAGGTTCGCATCAAGTGAGGGGTGAGCGGCTCGCGTGGCCGCGATGAGGCTCGGGAGATCGAAGCGGTCACCGAGCCACGAGCATGCGGAGGGCTCAGACGCCGTGCACGATGCCTCAACACGGCTCGCGGGTTTGCCGCTACCATCTCGCCGGCAGCGTGCGGGCCCCGGCGGTGCTCGACGAGACTTGGAGAACCTGATGGCGTCGGTCGTTCGCAGCGGACTCGTGTGCATCCTGGTCGCCGGCATGGCGGCGGTCGCTGCGGCCCAGGTGGCCCTGCAGCAGGCCTACATCAAGGCCTCCAACACGGACGCCAACGACGCGTTCGGTGGGTCGCTCGCCGTCTCGGGCGACACGATCGTGGTCGGCTCGCCCGGAGAAGACAGCAGCGCTGTCGGTGTGAACGGCGACCAGGGCGATGCGGGCTTCAACTTCAACAGCGGTGCGGCGTACGTGTTCGTGCGCGACGGAACCAACTGGGTCCAGCAGGCCTACCTCAAGGCCTCGAACACCGAGCTGGATGATCAGTTCGGCTGGTCCGTGTCCATCTCAGGCGACACGCTCGTGGTCGGTGCGACCGGTGAGGCGAGCAACGCCACCGGCGTGAACGGGAACCAGGCGGACAACAGCCTGGGCCAGGCGGGCGCCGCCTACGTGTTCGTGAGGAACGCCGGCGTGTGGACTCAGCAGGCGTACCTGAAGGCCTCGAATCCCGACATCGGCGATATCTTCGGCTGGTCGGTGGGGATCTCCGGCGACACGATCGTGGTGGGTGCCGAGAGGGAGGACAGCGATTCCGCCGGTGTGAACGGCGACCCATCCGACGACAGCAAGCACAACGCGGGCGCCGCGTACGTGTTCGCGCGCAGCGGCACGACCTGGACTCAGCAGGCCTACCTGAAGGCCTCGAACCCCGACGCGGGCGACTCGTTCGGCACCGCAGTCGCGGCGTGGGGCGACATCGTGGTCGTGGGCGCAAACGGCGAGGAGAGCGACGCCACCGGCGTGAACGGCAATCAGGGCGACGACGGTCTCATTGATTCCGGTGCGGCCTACGTCTTCCGTCGCAGCGGCACGACGTGGAGCCAGGAGGCCTATCTCAAGGCCTCGAACAACGACCTGGTCGGCTCGGGCGACCTGTTCGGGCTGGCCGTGGCGGTCTGGGGTGACACGGTCCTGGTGGGCGCCCGGAACGAAGCCAGCGGTGTGGGCGGGGTGAATGGTCCCGGCACCGACAACAGCGCGGGCAGCGCCGGCGCGGCGTACGTGTTCGTGAACGAGGGGGGCGGCTGGAGCCACCAGGCCTACCTCAAGTCCGCCATCCCGGAACAGGAAGACGGCTTCGGCCATTCGGTCTCGATCACCGGCACCCCCCCGGGCGTGGCGACGCGGGCAGCCATCGGCGCGTGGCGCGAGGCCAGTTCAGCCACCGGCATCAACGGCGACCAGACGAGCAACCTGGCGAGCAAGTCCGGCGCGACCTACGTGTTCAGCCGCAGCGGGTCCACGTGGACGCAGGACACCTACATCAAGGCCTCGAACACCGGCGTGGCGGACGACTTCGGCAACGCGGTGGGGATCTCGGGCACGGTCGTGGGGGTCAGCGCCGTGCAGGAGGACGGCAGCTCAACCGGCATCGACGGCGCCCAGAACCTCAACAACATGCCGACCGCGGGCGCGGCCTACGCCTTCGACCTCGACCAGCCGTGGGAAGCCCTGGGCGGTCAGTTGGACGGCGGATTCGGACTGCCGTTGCTCGAGGGTGACGGCGTGCTCGTCGGCGGCACGCCGATCGAACTGCACTTGTCCAAGGCGATCCCGAGCACCACCGCCTACCTGATCGTGGGACTCACCCAGCTCAACGCTCCGTTCAAGGGCGGCACGCTGGTGCCGGCCCTCGACATCGCCGCCTTCCCCATCGCCCTGTCCACCGATCCGCTCGGCAAGCTCGACGTCGGCGGCACCTGGCCCGCCGGCATCCCCTCCGCGTTCACGGCCTGGTTCCAGTACTGGATCGTGGACGCCGCCGGCCCCGCCGGCTTCGCAGCCAGCAACGGTCTCGCGGGGACGACTCCCTGACGGTGTCGCTGAACCCCAGGCCGACGTGTTCCACGTCCCGGCCAGGTAGTGGTTCACTCAAAGTGAACCACTACCCGGGGCTGTGGCCGAGCGGAGTCCCCTCGGCCTTCGATGTCTTCTTCCAGTACTGGATCGTCGATCCGGGTGCGCCCGGCCTGCGGAACTTCGCGGCTAGCAACGCGATCTCGGGGACGACGCTGTAGCTGGGGCTCCTCCGGCTAGCCCTGCGCACACGGCATCAACGGCGCCACGCTTCGTCGAGCGGGCAACACGAGTTCGAGACGCCCGGTCACTCGATGCCCCGGTCGCGTACTCGTTGCCCGGCCTTGGCCGGTCTTGCCCGGGTTGCGCTGAGTGACGGCTCCGCCCAGAATGCTCGATCGGTCACGATCCGTACCCAGGGGCAACCATGCTTCGTTCTCCACGCTGGACTCTCGTCTTGATCGCCGTGACGGCGGCCTGCGGGGGTGATGAGCCGCCTCCGCCGGAGGCGCCGCGCCCGGTCACCATCGTCGAGCTGCGGACGATCGACCCGATCAAGCCGCTGCAGATCTCCGGTTCGGTCAGGTCCTGGAACGAGCAGAGCGTGGCCTTCGAGGTGGCGGGGCCGGTGGATTTCATCGTGCGTGAGACGACCAATCTCGACGGGCGCTGGATCGACGAAGACGTGGTCTTCAGCGAGGGCCAGTTGCTGGCGCGCCTGCGTGACCGCGAGTTCGTGATCGCGCTCGGTGCGGCCCAGGCGAACCTGGAGGTGGCCCAGGAGGACCTCAACCTGGCCAAGACGGAGCTGGCGGAGTTGCTGCCGGCCCGCCTGCGTGCCGCCGAGGCCAACCAGACCCGGGCCGATGCCGAGTACCAGCGTTTCGTGGAGGCGCGCAAGACGAACGCGGTGGCCGAGCTCGACGTGATCCGGCACCGGGCCGACCTGGACCAGCGCAAGGCGGAGACCGAAGAAGCCAAGGCCCAGATCGACGCGCAGATCGTGAAGATCCGCTCGCTCGAAGCGCATCTCGACCAGGCCACCGAGGCCCTGGCCCAGGCCCAGTACGATCTCGATCGCTGCTCGCTGTGGGCGCCGTTCTCGGGCGAGGTCTCCGAGGTGTTCATCGAAGCCGGCGGTTACGCCAAGGTGGCCGAGCCCGTGGCGCACCTGGTGATGATGGATCCGATCAAGGTGGACGTGGCGGTCTCCGCCGCCCGAGCCGCCCAGCTCCGTCAGGGCGATCCGGTGAAGCTGTACCCGCTCGCCGGCGGCGAGACGGAGGGCTTCGTCTACGAGAAGGCCACGGCGGCCGATCCGGAGACGCGCACGTTCCGCGTGTCGGTGCTGGCCCGCAACGGGCGCGTGATGGCCGGGTTGCCGGACGACAGTCCGCTGCGTGAGCTGCCGCGCATCGAAGTCTACAACCGGGTGCAGCGCCTCAACGTGGCGTACGAGGACAGCCCCTACATGGTGGATGAGCAGAAGGCGCTGCAACAGGACGAGCAGGGCTTCTACGTCTGGGCTTCGGACGAACTCCCCCCGACCCAGACGCTCGACCCGGCCCACCCGGTGCTGACGTTCCGCAAGGTGCGGGTCGTGCCCGGCGAGGAGCGCCGCAACTACCAGGGTCTGTTCATCGCGCGCACGCTCGCGGACCCGGGCGTGCTCGACGGCGACTGGGTCGTGGCGATCAACCCGCCGAAGGACTTCGAGGGCGGCGAGCTGCTCATCGCGATCCGCGACTGGCAGCTCCGGCCGGGGCAGATCGTCCCGACCCTGCTGGGCGGTCAGCCGCCCAAGAGGGGGCTGTACGTGCCGATCCGGGCCGTCGCGCCGAGCGGCGAGCGTGACCGGGGGGCGGTCTTCGTCGAGAACGGCGGCAAGGTGCGCCGGGTCCCCGTGCACGTGGTCGAGGTCGTGGCCGAACTGGTGCGCTTGGAGGCCCAGGACGATGCCGGCGCGGCGCTGCTCGCGGACGGCGCCCGGATCGTGGTGGACGACGTGCACTTCCTGCAGGACGGCGAACCAGTGCGGGTGGTCGGCACCAAGGAGCTGCTGCCTTGAATCTGGCGGGGTTCACCCTCAGTCACCGGACGATCGTCGTCTCGTTGGTGTTGCTGCTCACGGCCTGGGGCACGCTCACCTTCCTGAACATCCCGCGCCGCGAGGATCCCGAGTACACGGTCCGCACCTGCCAGATCCTCACGCAGTGGCCCGGCACGCCGGTGGACCGCGTCGAGGACCTGATCACCTATCCGATCGAGGACGAGGTGGCCACGATGGACGGCCTCCGCTGGGTGCGATCCGAGACCACGCTGGGGCGCTCGGCCGTCTACGTGGAGCTCGACCGCGATTACCCCGGCGACGGCGTGATGCAGAAGTGGGACGAGGTGCGCGCCCGGGCCAGGCGCGTCGCCATGCCCGAGCCGGGCATCGTCCCCGTCGTCATCGACGACTTCGGCGACACCAACATCATGGTCATGGCGCTGTACCAGACGCCGCTGCCGGGCGATGACGAGATCCAGGAGCGGAACCGGTACACCGCGCGCCAGCTCGACATCTTCTCGCGCCGGCTCTACGACGAACTCAAGCTGGTCGACGGCGTGAGCAAGGTCGTTCGCAACGGCGTGCGACAGGAGGCGGTCTACATCGAGACCGACCTGGGCACCTGGTCCAGGCTCTCGATGTCCAGCGCCGAACTGGCCGAGCTGGTCTCACGGCGCAACGTCGTCGCTCCGGGTGGCATCATCGACACCGACACGGGGCGTTTCGCGGTGAAGCCCTCGGGGAATCTCGCGGCCGAGCAGGAGCTGGATGCGCTCGTGGTCGGATTCGTCGAGGAGGGTGACTCCCGGGCCCCGGTCTACCTGGAAGACATGGGCCTGGATGTCGCGCGCGACTACGAGGATCCGCCCTCGGTGATCACGCGCTACGCGGACCCGGACTCGTGGCAGCCCTGCAACACCGTCGCGTTCACGATGAAGAGTGGCGCCAACATCGTGGATGTCTGCGACGCGGCCAAGGCCACCATCCGCCGGCTGACCGTGGAGCAGAAGGTGCTCCCTTCGGACATTGCCGTCTCGCTGGTGTCCGATCAGTCGGAGAACGTCAACGCCAAGATCTCCGACTTCGTCGCCAACGTGCTGGGGGCGATCGCGATCGTGATCGCCGTGGTCTACCTGATGGTGGGCCTGCGCACGGCGTCGGTCATGGCGGCCAACATCCCGGTGGTGATCATCGGCAGCCTGGCCCTGTTGCCCCTGTTCGACGTGGACCTGGAGCAGATCTCCATCGCCGCGATGATCATCGCCCTGGGCCTGCTGGTGGACAACGCGGTGCAGGTCTCGAACGAGTGCATGCGCCTGCAGGACGAGGGTCTCGACCCGGACGAAGCCGCCGAGCAGGGCAGCAACATGCTGGCTGGCGCGATCATCTACGGCACGCTGACGACGATCGCCGCCTTCTTCCCGATGATCTTCGCGCTGAAGGGCTCGTCCTCCGAGTACGTCCGCAGTCTGCCGATCACGATCTCGATCACCCTGGCGCTCAGCTACATCCTGGCGATGACGTTCTGCACCCACCTGGCGTCGGTGTTCATCCGCCCGGCGGCTCCCGGCGTGCCGCACTCGCCCGTGCTGCGCTGGATGCAGAAGCTGCGCGGCAGCAAGCCGGCGCCGGGCGGCGCCCCTGAGCAGCAGAGGCCCGAGCAGACTGGGCCCGAGCAGGGAGGGGACGCCGAGCAGCAGGGTGGTCTGGCCAGTCTCTATCCGCGGCTCGTGGCCGCCGCCCTGCACGCCAAGTGGCTCGTGGTCGGCGGCTCCTTCGGCCTGCTGGCCCTGGCGATGATGCTGCCGGTCGGGTCCCAGTACTTCCCCCAGGATCTGCGCGACCAGTTCGCGATCGAGGTCTGGCTGCCGGAAGGAGCGAGCATCCGCGAGACCGACGCGGCCGCGCGCAAGGTCGAGGACATGGTCCGCAAGCTGAGCCCGTTCACCACGGAGGAGGGTGAGCAGGTCGAGCGGCTGAGGGCCATGGCGTCCACCGTCGGCGCCGGTATGTCGCGCTGGTACATGGGTCGCAACCCGGAGTCGCAGAAGTCGTACTACGCCGAGATCGTGGTGCGGGTCACCGAGGGCCACCTCACGCAGCAGCTGGTCGACGAGATCCGTGTGATCGCTCGAGAGGGCGATGCGTCCCGGGACATCGACCCGGTCGTCGGAGCGCGCGTCATCCCCCGGCAACTCTCCATGGGGCCGCCCGTGGACGCCCCGGTCGCCGTGCGCCTCTTCGGGCCCCGTCTGGGTGTGGGCTTCGCCGACGAAACGCTGATGCGCGAGCATGCCCAGAAGCTGAAGGACATCCTGCGCGCCCGTCCCGAGACCTGGGACGTGTTCGACACCTGGGGATCGAAGGGCTACCAGCTCGACATCCAGGTGGACGAGGACCGCGCCAACCTCTCCGGCGTCACCAACGAGGGCCTGGCCGATACGCTCAACGCCTACTTCTCCGGGCGCTACCTGACCACGTACCGGGAGAAGGACCACCTGGTGCCGGTGTACCTGCGTCTGCGGGCCGACGAGCGGGTGGATGTGGCCGGTCTGGACGCCGCCTACGTCGAGGGCCTGAACGGCAAGGTCCCGCTCGACTCGGTGGCCACGGTGGAACCGGTCCTGGCGCCCGCCCGCATCGACCGGCGCTTCCTGCAGCGCGTGATCGAGGTGCGCGCCCGCAACGAGGAGGGCTACCTGGCCAACGACATCGTCAAGGCCCTCTTCGCCAGCCCGGAGTTCGAGCAGTGGGAAGCGGAGCTGCCGCCCGGCTTCTGGTGGCAGGTGGGTGGAGAGATGTTCGAGTCCCAGTCATCGGCACCGGACATGAAGCTCTCGTTCATGATCTCGCTGCTGTTGATCCCGCTGTTGCTGATCATCCAGTACAACGGCTTGTTCAAGCCGTTCATCATCGTGATGACGCTGCCCCTGGCGCTGATCGGCGGCTTCCCCGGGTTGTGGATCACCGGCAACGCGTTCGGGTTCATGCCGCAGCTTGGGTTGTTGTCACTGTTCGGCGTGGTCGTGAACGCGGCGATCATCTTCATCGAGTTCGCCGACCGCATCATCAAGGAGAAGGCGCTGGCCAGCGACGGCTCGGGCCCGATCCTGGGGCTCACGGTGCAGGAGTTCCGCGGGTGCCTGATCGAGGCCGGCAAGCTGCGCCTGTCGCCGATCGCGATGACCACGCTGACCACCATCGGCGGTCTGCTGCCGCTGGCGCTGGGCGGCGGCCCGCTGTGGGAAGGCATGTCCTGGCTGATGATCTACGGTCTGACCGTGGCCACACTGCTGACGCTGGTCGTCGTGCCGTGCCTGTACGCCATCTTCGTCGAGACCTTCAAGGTGGCGCCGGTGCGGCTCGAGAAGAAGAAGAAGAAGGACGAGGGCGACGCCGCGCCGCAGTCGGCCCCCGCACCCGTGGCAGGCTAGTCGTCCCCGGCGACCAGCTGCGCCAGTGCCGCGTGCACGGCGGCGGGTTGATCTTCCCAGATCAGCAGGCGGCTGTTCGGAACGATGGTGTGTTCCAGCGGTGCGCCGGCTTCGATCGCCGCCCTCCAGCCGGCGTGGAAGCGTTCGGTGACCACCGTGCCGGCCATGCCCGCCATGAACTCGTCGTCGAAGCCGGGCGAGAGCACGAGCGTGGGGGTCTCCAGTCGCGCGAGGTCGGGCACGAGGTCGTCGGCCCAGGTCTCGACCGTGTAGCGGATCGCGGTGGGCAGGCTCGGTTGCAGCACGTCCCACCAGGTCTTCTCCGAGAGCGCGCTGTCGTTGGCGTAGATGTCGGCGGGCCACATGCCGCTGGGCCACATGATCTCGGTGACGGTCTTGAACCACTGGTCGGCGAAGCCGTCCATGGCCGGCCCATGGGGCGTGTCGGGCGGCAGCGGGAAGCGGGGTGACGCCGACAGCACGAGGATGCCGCCGACCTGGTCGGGGTGTTGCAGCGCATGACGCAACGCGATGCGCGCCGCGTCGGAGTAGAACGCGACGATCAGCGGCCGCTCGAGTTCCCGCTCTTCGATCAGCTCGGCCAGCGCTGCCCGGGATGCGTCGAGCCAGGTGTGTTCCCCGAAGCTCGTGCCGGGCGGCGGCATGGGCGGCGCCGAGCTGCCGCCGTAGCCGGCGAGGGTCACGGCGTGGAAGCGGTAGTCGTCGGCCGTGGCCTCGATCAGCGAGTCGAAGACGCGCCAGCTCGGGCCGAGGCCCGCCAACAGGATCACCGGCGTGTCGCCCCGTCCTCGCTCGACGACTTCGCCGAACGTGCCGGGGGCCGCGGTGACGTAGCCCGGCGGGTGCACGAGGTTGTCGCGGCTCGCCACCTGGCGGTAGCGGTCGGCGGGCGTGGGCTGCTTGAACGCGCCGCTCTCGGCATGCGAGTCAGGCGTCTGGACGAGCGGGGCGGCGAGCAGACAGGTCAGGAGGATGAACGTTTCCATGGGCGCCAGCATGGCCCATGGCTGCGCAGGGCGTGGTCCGCTGCTTGTGGCGATCCCGTGGCCGGGAGCGTGTCGGGTTCGCGGGATGAGTGGCGCCGGCGCGCGAGTTCGGGAGTGAGATGGAGCGTATGGTCTCTGGGGTGCCGTCGCCGCGCCCGCCCGAGCCATCAGGAGACGCTGTCATGAACCTCAGCTCACGAGTCGCCGCCGCCGCGTTGTTGGCGCTTTGCAGCTTGCCCGCCCGGGGCGGACCCGACCACGACACGGGCTACTCGTCCACGAAGAAGCAGGGCTGGCGCTGAGCCGACGAGCGTGAGCGCGGCCACGCCAGGTTCGGGAGGGTCGCCGCGCTGGGGGGGCGACCGGGTGACTGCCGTCGTCTCGACGGCCTGCGCCCTGGTGTTGGCCTGCTGGGTCGCGTACGTCGTGCACGGAGCGCAGCTCACGGCGCACGGGCACGCCGATTACGGCGACGTGTGGCGACTGATCCAGCAGTTCTCCATTCCCTCGGAGTCCGCTTCGACCGGCGAGTGGTTCGCGCTGCTGTTCCAGGAGTACAAGCCCCTTGATCACGGCCACGTGCTCATGCGACTGGCCATGGCCGCCATCGGCACGCAGCGGCCGGTGGACTATTCGCGGCTGCACTCGCTCGGGTTGATCGCGTATGCGGGCATCCTGTTCACGACCTGGCGACTGGCCTCGGTGGGGCGGGCGGGGCGCAAGGGAACGGTGCTCCTGGGTCTCGGCGCGGCGCTGTTCTGGTGTCGACCGGACGAGATCAACACCGTGCTCAACAACTACCTGATGTTCGAGTCCTGGTACGTGCTGCTCCAGCTCGTCTACCTGGGTCTGTTCGCTGCGTGGCTCGGCGGCCGGCTGAGCACGTTCGCTTTGTTGTCGGGTGCCGCCGTCGTCGTCGTCCTGGGAGATGCGCCGGGTGGCGTCGCGATCTACGCCACGACCGCGCTCGCCGTGTTGGCGACGTGGAAGGGCGACCTGTCCCGGCGTCGTTGTCTGATCGCTTGCCTGCCGCTGGTCGCCGCGTGGGCGCTCAGTTGGGCGCTGCGGGTGCTCCTGCCCGCGAGCGATGCGAGCGCCATCGAGCTGGCGATGCTCGCCGACATCGGCGGGCTGGCGCGGTGGTTCGTCTCGGGCGCGGCCATCACTCCCGTCGCCATGCCGTGATGCCGATCGGCGACTCTCGCTGACCGGATCGTTCCCCGAGCTGCCGAGTTACCGCAAGTTGTTGTGGCTCGATCTGGTTGACGACGGCCTGTGCATCGACTACGTGGGCAGTCTGGTCGACACCGGGCTCGACGAGGTGCCGGAGGACGACTTCGATCCGCAGCACGAGGGGCACGGCGGCTGGACCGCTGACGAGCTTGCGGGGAGCATCATCGGCTGGACCACCGCGGCCGATCCGGACATCGTGCTGCTGCTCGCCGGCGCCAACGACATCATCCAGGGCGACGGCGTCGCCAATGCCGTGTTCGACGTGGGCCTGATGATCGACGGCCTGCGCATGCTGAATCCCGAGGTCACGGTGCTCCTCGGCCGGTACTTCACGCCCTACACGCCGTTCCCCGACGATCCGCTGTTCGCCGCGGTGCTGGCCGAGTTCGCGGCGCTGGACGACGAGTTGCTGCTGCTCGCCGCGACCAAGACGGCGCCTTCGTCCCCGGTGATCACGGTGGACCTGGGGGCCGGATTCGACGCGGAGTTCGACACCTTCGACGGCGTGCACCCCAACGCCGTCGGCGAACAGAAGATCGCCGATGCCTGGCGCGCGGTCCTCTCGCCCCTGCTCGCCCCGACGCCCGCCGGCGCCACGTCGTACGGCGCCGGCGTGCCGGGGATCCACGGTGTGCCCGTGCTCACGAGCGAGCTGCCCGTCGTCGGCGCCACGCCCACGCTGACCATCGGCAACGCGACGGGTGGAGCGACGACGGGCTACCTGCTCTTCGGCTTCGCGCCGGCATCCGTGCCCAAGGGCTGGGGTGGTGAGTTGCTGGTGACGCCGTTCGGCGTGGTCGATCTCGTGTTCCCCGATGGCGACGACCTCGTGCTCCCCGTTCCGGTTCCTGCCGAGGGCGCGTTCTGCGGTCTGGCCGCGTACTTCCAGGTCGTCGAGTTCGATGCCGGCGCGGTGGCAGGCGTCGCGGCATCCGCTGGACTGGAGTGGGTGTTGGGCGCAGCGCGCTGACATCGTGTGGGCGCGCGACGCGTCGGGGAACGTGTGCGCGGCGCGCGTTGACAGACGCGTGTGCCGAACGGGGTTGGACCGCTGGCACATCGATGCCGTCGATGGCACGTGTTTGACTCGCCGCAACGTCCGGGTCACGATGGCCCCGCCGGGCAGGACTCACCGACCTGCAGGCCGTGCCTTCGGACGGACATGCGCTCGTGAACGATCCTGCACCGCCAGCGACCCACAACGATGGGGCGATCCGCATCGAGCGGCACCCCGGGGGCGCGGACGGTGCGGTCGAACTACGCGTTGCGGGCCGGCTCGACCTCGCTCACGCCAACACGTTCGTGCGGGAGTTGCGCCGCGCCCTCGACTCGGTGAGCGGCCGGGCGCGAGTGGACCTGGCGGGCATCGAGAGCCTCGACGGCGCCGGGGCCTCGCTCCTGCTGCACGTGCTCCACGAACACGCCGGGCGTGTGGAGTTGGCGGGGGCGCCGGCGGACGTCCGGGCCGTGCTCGACCTGTACCGGGGTGCCGACGCACGGGAGCCGCTGCGAGCGCCACCCGAACACGTCGGCGTGGCCACCCAGGTGGGCAAGGCCACGTTCGACATCGCCGAGACCGTGTCGTCCACGCTGGCTTTCATCGGCGAGCTGTTCGTGTCGACGGTGGCCGCCCTGCGCGCCCCGCGCTCGATTCCATGGCACCAGCTCATGGGCCTGATCGAGCGTTACGGCGTGGACAGCGCGGCGATCGTGATCCTGATCAACTTCCTGATGGGGCTGGTCACCGCATTCCAGGCCGGCGTGCAGATGGAGCGCTTCGGCGCGAACATCTTCGTGGCCGACGCGGTCGCCATCTCGGTCTGCCGTGAACTGGGTCCGCTCATGGCGGCCATGATCCTGGCCGGCCGCAGCGGGGCGGGCATCGCGGCCGAGCTGGGCACGATGAAGGTCGGCGAGGAGATCGACGCGCTGCGCACGCTGGGCCTCGACCCGCACCGCTACCTGGTGGTGCCCCGGCTGTTGTCGCTGCTGATCGCGGTCCCGATCCTCACGCTGATCGCGGACGTCGCCGGCATCGCGGGCGGCGCGTTCATCTCGGTCACGACCTTCGACCTGACGCTGTCCACCTACGTGGGTCGCACCCAGGCTGCGCTGAACATCTGGCACGTGGGAACGGGCGTGATCAAGTCGGTCGCGTTCGGGTTGATCATCGGGCTCACCGCCTGCGAGCGGGGCCTGGGCACGCGCGGCGGCGCCGCAGGCGTGGGCCGCTCGACGACGTCCACCGTGGTGATCATCATCTTCCTGCTGGTCGTGTTCGACTTCCTGTTCTCGCTCGTGTTCCAGTTGTTCGGGGTCTGACCGGTGATCAAGGTGGAACAGCTCTCCTTCGGCTGGGGCGGCGTCCCGCTGATGAAGGACATCGACTTCACCGTCGAGCGCGGCGACGTGTTCATCATCCTGGGCGGCAGCGGCTGCGGGAAGTCGACGCTGCTGCGTCAGCTCGTCGGCCTGGCCAAGCCCATGTCGGGCACGATCGAGATCGAGGGCCTGGGTGCGCCGAAGATCGGGTACGGACCGCCGGCCTTCGGCGTCATGTTCCAGTCCGGTGCGCTCTTCGGCTCGCTGACCCTGGCCGAGAACGTGGCCCTGCCGTTGCGTACCTGGACCGACCTGGACGACGACGCCGTCGATGCGATCGTGCGTTCGAAGCTCGACCTGGTGTCCCTCGGCGGTTTCGAGAACCATCTGCCGGCCGAGATCTCGGGCGGCATGAAGAAGCGCGCGGCCGTCGCGCGCGCGATGGCCTTCGAGCCCGAGTTGCTGTTCCTCGACGAACCCTCCGCGGGCCTCGACCCGATCACTTCGGCGGAGTTCGACCAGCTCGTGCTCACCCTCAACAAGCACTTGGGACTCACGCTCGTGATCGTCACCCACGAACTCGCCAGCCTGCTCGACATCGGGACGAATTGCATCATGCTCGACAAGCAGACCCGCGGCATCATCGCCCGGGGCAACCCGCGCACGCTGCGCGACGAGAGCACCCAACCCTTCGTATCGAGCTTCTTCCACCGCCGCCCCATGCAGGAGGACGGGAAGTGAACGGGACCAGCTACACCAAGGTCGGCGTCTTCGTGCTGACCGGTCTGGCCCTCGCCTTCGGCGCGGTGCTCTGGGTGGGCGCGGCGAGTTTCCGCACCATCAAGCTGCCGGCGGTGACCTACGTGGACGAATCGGTCCAGGGGCTGGAGGTGGGTTCGGCCGTCAAGCTGCGCGGCGCGCCCATCGGCCAGGTCTCGGCGATCCTCATCGCTCCGGACGAGCGCCGGGTCGAGATCCACTTCGAGCTCGATGCCGATCGGGTCGCCGCCCTGCACTCGGATCGCTCCGAGTCGGCGCGCGACGTGCAGCGCAGGTGGGAGAGCGGTGGCGCGAAGCTCGTGCCGGAGTTGCGCATGCAGCTCGTCCCGGCAGGCATCACCGGTCTGCGCTTCCTGGGCGCGGACTACTTCGATGTGGACGCAAACCCGCTGCCCGAGCTGCCCTTCGAACCGGAGGGCGTCTACATCCCGGCGGTGCCCTCGACGTTGATGGGGCTCGAGCAGGCGTTCAGCGACATGTCCCGGTCGATCCCGCCGCTGATCGCCAATGTCGGCGTGCTGGTCGAACACGTCGACCAGATCGTGGCCGGGTTCGACGCCGCGGCGCTCCAGGCGGACGTGCACGAGCTGCTCGACTCGGCGAACGAGATCATGGCCGGGTTCGCCGAGGAGGGTTTCCGGGCGGACCTGCAAGCGTCGGCCGATTCGGCTCGCAAGATCCTGGAGAGCTTCGCCGCGGAGGATCTCGGGCCGCAGGTCGAGACGCTCATGGCCCAGGCTCAGCAGACGCTCGACACGTTCGATCAGACCGCCCGGTCACTCAGCGACCGCGACGGCCCGGTGATGACGCTGGCGACCGATCTCGACACCGCGGTCACGTCGATGGATGCTCGCCTGGAGCAGGCGGACGTGCCCGGCACGCTGCGCTCGCTGCGGACCACGAGCGACGAACTCGCCTCGCTCACGCGCGACGTGAACGACATGTCCACCGAGCTGCAGAGCACGCTCTCCAGCATGCGCGATGCCTTCGCCGCGCTGGCCGACCTGGCCTCGCTGCTGGAGCGTGACCCGACGGCGCCGCTGGTCGGCAAGCCCGACAGCGGCCCCTCCCGGTGAGCCACCCCCGTACCCTGCCGAGGATGCCCGCATGAAGTCCTGCACGAGCCGATCACGTCGCGCGCCGAGGCGTCTCGCAGCCTGCCTGCTGCTGCTGCTGCCGGCCTGCCTGCTGCCGAGCCCCGCAGCGCCCACGCGCTACTTCGAACCGGCGCTCCCGGCGCGGGGCCTCAGTGCGCGACCCAGCGCGGATGGTGCTGCCCTGCGCCTGCGCTTCGTGCGCGCCGCGTCGCACCTCGGTGCGCCCATCGTCTGGCGCAGCTCGGACGTGGAGTTGGGCGCCTACGACGACCTGCGCTGGAACGCGCTGCCCGCGGAGTTCGTGGAGCAGGAGCTGGCCCAGCGGTTGTTCGTCGAACAGGGCATGACGCGGGTCTCGAGCGGCTGGGACGCCCCGGTGCTGGACGTGATGCTCACGGCCTTCGAAGAGCAACGGGTGCCCGGGAGCCACCAGGCGCGGGTCGCGCTGCAACTCACGCTGACGGGAAGCGATCGGCGCACGTTGCTGCTGACGACGGTGGAGGCCACCGCGCCCATCGAGGGCGACGACGGCGCCGCCATCGCCCGGGCCGTCGGGCGCGCCCTCGGCGAGGTCGCCGACGATGCCCAACGCGCCGTGCGGGGAGCCATCGCTCCCTGACGATTGCGGCGCCGAGCGCTGCCCGCATCTGCGAACTCACCACCCCCGGCTCCGTGACGCGGCGTCCTGGCAGGCCGCGGTCACGTGCCGGGGAGTCGGAGTCGTCGCGCGCGGCGTCAGGAGTTGTTGAAGTTGTCGTCGATGAAGTCGTTGATGATCTGGGCGATCGTCGAGTAGTTGCCGTCCGGGAACCACCAGCTGAAGGTGTTGGCGATCGAGCGCGGCGCGGGCTTGCGGAAGAACGTCACCGTCGACAGCGGTGAGTCGGTGGCGAAGCCGGGGTGGTCCGGCAGGGATGACGCGCCGGCGCTGGCCAGGCCATCGATCAGCGCCTTCACGGCCTGCTCGCTGACGCTGGTGAACTCGGCCCGGTTCTCCGCCGGGAAGAGCGTGACGGTCGAGAAGGTCGCCAGACCGTCGTTGTAGACGCTGACGCGCTTGTGGAACGGCCCCGCGAACGTGCTGCCCGAGACGTCGTAGATCAGCACCGGCTCGCGCACCCACGGGTTGGCCGAGATGAACGCGGCGTCCGCGCTGATGCTCGCCTGCGCCTGGGCGGGTTCGGGTGAGGCCGTGAACGCGATGGCGCCGGAGACGACGGCGATGGCCACGGCCGTGACGATGGTGTGCTTCCTCATGACAAACCCCTTTCGTGGGTCCTTCTGCGTGTGCCGGTCGAGCGCCCCGCGCGCTCCAGGCGGACGGCCCGAACTCCTCGTGCCACGTTGCGTGGTCACGACGACTCGGACGCACTCTCGCTGCCCCCTGACTCGGCAACGCGAGTCTTGAGCGCCACGCGTGAGCTGTCAAGATCGAGTCGCGGTGTGAGCCTGGGTGAGGCCGGGTCGTGAGGCACGCGTCGCCGCGGACCACACGACAACCAGGAATTCCTGAGCCGTTCCGACCTCACTTTGCGAGAGACTGCAGCAGGCACTGCGCCACGGGCAGCTCTCAGGGTGTGGTCCCGACGATCGCGTTGCTCGCGCTGAAGCCGAGCGGACCGGCGGGGTCCTGGATCCAGTACTGGAAGTAGGTGGCGAAGCCGGAGGGGATGCCGCCGGGCCACGTGCCGCCCACCACGAGTTCGCCGTTCACGTCGGTGGGCAGCGGGATCACGAAGGCGGGGGGCGCCACGTCCGGAACGAGGATGCCGCCCTTGAACGGCGCGTTGACCTGGGCGAAGCCGACCACGATCCACGCCGTCGTGCCGGCCAGCGCGTTGCTGAGCGCGAGCTCCATCGGGTCGCCGCCGACGAGGGTGCCGGTGCCGACGAGCGCCGGATTCCCGTGCGTGCCGCCCAGGGCCTGACCGAGGTCGGTCCAGCTCTCGGCCGTCGCGCGGGCGAAGGTGAAGCGGTCGCCGAACAGGTACACGGCGTCATCGCTGGTGCCCTCGAGTTCGCGGAACTCGAACGAGGTGAAGCCCGCCGGTGCGATGACGCCCAGGAAGCGGTGCCCGACGCTCACGTGACCGCCCCCGAAGCCGAAGGGATTGGCCTCGTCGGCGTCGAGGATCAGGTTCACCTTGCCCTGCCCCGCGGACTTGATCCAACCGCCGATGGCCACGAGTGGCTCGACGCTCGTGCCGTTCCAACGGTCGGTGCACACGCCGGGCGTGAGGCACTGGGGTCCGGCCAGGTAGTCGCCGTGGGGGAGCGCGAAGAAGCCGTACGAACCCTGCAGCGCCGGGCCGGGCCCGGTCGTCACCTGGCTCGAGCCGATGTCGCTCGACCAGCTGATGCCCTGGCTGGTGACGCTGGGCTGCGTGATCGGCGAACGGGCCACGCCCCACACGGCGTCGTCCTCGAAGCCCTCCACGTGCGCGGTGTACCCGAGCGCCGACAGGGCCGACAGGTACGCGGCCTCGTTGGTGTACTCGATGGCTGTCGTGCCCGCCGTGACCGTGAACGTGATCGTGGCCGGGTTGCTGTCCTGCGTGCCGTCGTTCGCCTTGTAGGTGAACGACTCCACGCCCAGGAACGTGCCCGGCTCGTACTCGAACGAACCGTCGGCCAGGAGCGTCAGCAGGCCGCCCTGCTGTGCGGGACTCACGAGCACCGCCGTGAGCGGGTCGCCGTCCGCGTCCTGATCGTTGTCGAGCACGCCCGGGTCGTCGACGCTGAGGTTGTCACCCTGGGGCGTGGTGTAGGCGTCGTCGAACGCGACCGGCGCGGTCTGGGCCGCGGTGCACAGCGTAAGGGCGATGACGAGCGTGGCTGGTTCGAGCATGGGTACCGACATCCCGTGGATGGGCGGCCGCTCGTGAGCCCACCGAGGGCGTCGCGCGCGGTCCGCGTGTTGCCGGCCCCATTGTCGCGCCGCCGCCCGTCGCCGGTGGTGACAGTCGTGTCATCGCACCATCGCACCATCGCACCATCGCGCCATCGCGCCATCGCACCACCGCACCATCGCGCAGTGCGCAGTGCGCAGTGCGCAGTGCGTAGCACGCGATCGGGTCGCGGCCAATGCGCCCCTACGACCAGGAGCGTATGGCGCGACCGGGGGACCTGTGCCGGCACAAGCCGACCATGCACGAGGTGGCGGCCGGGCGAGGACCCGTCATGGAGCACCCGAGAAGAGCCGGGCGGATCACCAGGGCCGCCGCGACCCGCCGCCCTCGCGGTGGATCACCGGCTGCCCCGGGATCGAAGTCCCCATCCGCTGTTGCGCCGCACGCCGGTCCCGCACGACAATCCCGGACCGGCGCGGCGCTGCGGAGCATGTCTCCGCGCGATGCCACGCGGGCCCTTAGCTCAGTCGGTTAGAGCAGCGGACTCATAATCCGTCGGTCCCAGGTTCGAGTCCTGGAGGGCCCACCACGCGAGGGCACGGCGTCGTGCCCCCGCGCGGCGTGCAGGCCGACGACGTTCAGCGGTCGTCGCCCGCGAGGTCGAGCGTGAACAGGCCCAGGACGAAGTCGATCACTTCGCCGGTGCGCAGCTCGAGGTCGACGCCGACACCGAGCATCAGCGCGGCGCGGAACTCGAGCATGTCCATCCAGTTGTCCTTGTCGGCGCGCTCGAAGCCCAGGCCGTCGTCGAAGGTGTAGCCGTAGGTGCCGCTGTAGTAGCCACCCTCCACGGCCTCGTTGTAACGGCCGAGCAGCAGGCCCCAGGCATCCGAGCTCTCGTTCCACGTGCCGGCGTCGCGGTTGGCGATGCCGGCCGAGCTGATGTCGTCCGTGTAGAGGTAGCCGGCGTGGAGGTACTCGGTGGCGTTCACGTAGAGGCCTGCGCCCTTACCGGCCATGACCTTGGCGCGCAAGATGTCGGTGAAGTCGCCGGCGCGATTGGCCACGTAGTCGTTGGTCGAGTTGCAGGCGGTCATCAGCGTGGCGGCGAGCAGGCAGGACAGGAGCGTCTTCATGGGTTCCCTCAGAGTCACGGAGCGAATGGTCGGGCCTCGGCGTGCCGGGCGACGACACGGTCATCATGACCATCGGGTTCGACGGCCGCAAATCTGGCAGGGGGGCCCTGATGTCGACACTGCCGGGCGAGACGGACGCCCGCCCCGTCGCTTGGTGTGGTGAACTCGATTCGATTACGCTCCGCCGCATGAAGCTCCTGCACCTGGCGAAGCGCGCGGCGGTCGGCACGGGACGCCGCGTCCTGCACGCCCTGATCTTCGGGATCCTCGGCGGCGTGCTCGTCGCCATCATCGGTGGGGTCGTGATCCTGGAACAGCGACCCGACCTCGAGGTGTGGCACACGGCCAGGCTCGACGAGGAGTTCGAAGCCGACTCCGACGTGCGCAGCTTCGAGGACTACCTGGCCCTCGAGGAGCGCCTGTTCGCTCAGCTCGAAGAGCGGGTCTACTCCAAGGTGCGGCTTTCCGAGAGGCACCAGCTCGACCGCTTCACGCACGGCAGCAGGTCGGACCCCGGCCGCTGGCCCGTGAACTGGAATCGGACCTTCGAACTGCAGGTCGAGGACCCGCGCGCCGCCGTGCTCATGCTGCACGGCATGTCGGATTCGCCCTACAGCATGCGCTCGTTGGGAGAGCTGCTGCACGCCCAGGGCCACCGGGTCGTGGGGCTGCGGGTGCCGGGGCACGGCACGGCGCCGTCGGGCCTGGTTCGCGTCGAGTGGGAGGACATGGCGGCGGCGGTCGAGCTGGCCATGGAGTACCTGCACGAACAGGTCCCCGGCAAGCCGCTGTACATCGTGGGCTACTCCAACGGCGGCGCGCTGGCGGTGCACTACGCGCTGCAGGCCCTGGAGCACGACTCCCTGCCGCCGGTCGCGGGCCTGGTGCTCATGTCGCCGGAGATCGGCATCACCAAGCTGGCGGCGCTGGCTGCCTGGCAGGAGCGTCTGGGACACCTGCTGGGGCTGTCCAAGCTCTCCTGGAACTCGATCCTGCCGGAGTACGACCCGTTCAAGTACGGGTCGTTCGCGCTCAACGCCGGCAAGCAGGCCTACCTGATCACGCAGGAGATCCAGTCCCGCATCGCGCGGCTCGGCGACCAGCGCTTGTTGGATCGCTTCCCGCCGATGCTCGCCTTCCAGTCGGTGGTGGACGCCACGGTCACCGCGCCCGTGCTGGTGGACGGTCTTTTCCGCCATCTGCCCCAGGGCGATCACGAACTCGTGCTGTTCGACATCAACCGGTTCGTCAGGATCGAGTCGATCCTGAACACCAACCCCGGGAGTTGGTTGGACGGCGTGTTCAACGACCAGGAGCTGGCCTTCGACGTGGTGCTGATCACGAACGAGAGCCCCGACAGCGAGCAGGTGGTCGCGCGCCACCAGGCCGCTGGCGACCGGGAGATCACCGACGTCCCGCTCGGTCTCGCCTGGCCCGAGGAGGTGTACTCGCTCTCGCACGTGGCGTTGCCGTTCCCGCCGGACGATCCGCTCTACGGCGGCCCGGACGCGGGCGAGAGCCCCGGCGTCAAGCTGGGCAACCTCGCCCTGCGGGGAGAGCGGGGTGAGCTGCGGATCGCCGCGGCGGACCTGCTGCGCCTGCGCTGGAATCCGTTCCATGCCTACATCGAGCAGCGCACCCTGGAGTTCGTGCGCTAGCTCGGACTTCTCACCAGCTTCGTCGCGAGGGTGCGACTGGTGCTGGAGGGCAAGGAGCATCGTCGTTTTCGGCGCGGAGGCAGGGTGATGCCCCGTCGAGCACCGAGAGTCTCGATCGACGCAGCCCTGCAGCGCCAGGCGTGTCCGCAGCAGGAGCTGGCGAGAAGTCCGGGCTAGCAGCGTGTGGTCTACAGCCCCAACGCCCCGCGCACCGCCCAGGTGAGGTCGATGTAGACGTTGCCCCACCAGTCGTCGCGCAGGAACTCGGTGGGGAAGCGCGGGTTGCCGACGAACGGGCGCAGGGCGTAGGCGAGCTGCAGCGCGACGAAGATGTAGATCGCGGGCCAGGCCACGAGCGCCGCGCGGTGGCGCTTGTTGCGCGCGAGCAGGGGGCGGTAGTGGCGGGCCAGGGTGCGTTGAGCGGCGATGCTGGCCAGGCCGAACATGACGCCGTTGAGCAGCTTGGCGACGTGGTAACTGCCGTTGGAGACGTAGACGAACGCCGTGATCGGGGCGAGCGCGGCGAGCGTGACGGCGAGTGTCGTCTGGGCGCAGATGATGCCGCGCAGGGCGCCGAGGAAGTCCTCACCCAGGCCGAGCACCATGTTGACCACGTAGAAGCTGGGCAGGCACACGAGCGTCGCGCCGATCAGGAACAGCGGGACCTTGAGCGCTGAGTAGAGCGCCTGCTCCGGCTTGCCACCGGCGAAACCCATCACGGCGCCGTAGGTCATCGAGCCCAGGACGAGCAGGGCCAGCAGGTGCAGCACCGGGATGCCGGGAGCGTCGACGGCGTGCCGGCCGCGGGCGCGCAGCATGGAGTCGGCCTCGCCGGTGACGGTCCGGGCCAGGCTCAGCGTCGAGCGCAGCAGGCTCACGAGTAGCGGAACAGGTCGGCGAGGAAGGAGAACACATTGGACTCGCGGTCGCCGAAGCCGCGGTACCAGGCGAAGGGCAGGTCCGGGTTGCCCACGAACGGGCGCAACACCCAGCCCATCTGGGCGCCGACGATGCCGTAGATCACCAACCAGACCCGGAAGATCGATCGGGCCCGGCCGTGCACCTTCGGTTGCCGGGTCGGTTGCTCGCGCGCCCGTTCCGGCGCGTCGCCCGCAGCATCCTCCACGGCTTCGTCGTCAGGATCGCTGCTCGCGAACACGTGGCCGATGGCGCGGCTCAGGAAACCGAGGCCCACCATGCCGCCGAGCAGGAAGAAGAACACGTTGAGCAGCACGATGAACACGTAGCTGTTCTCGAACACCGTGAAGAACACGGTGATCGGGCCGAACGACGCGAGCACCGCGAGGTTTACGGCCACGGCGCCCACCAACAGACGCAGCGTGTCCATGATCCCGAGGCGACTGTCGGCCAGGGCGCTGAAGACGTACAGCGACGGGAAGGTCACGAGCAGCGTCAGCAGGAACAGCAGCGGCACCTTGATCGCCGCGGAGAGCATCGCGCGCCAGCTGCCCGGGTCGCCGTACATGGCGGCGTACACGCCCATGAAGGCGCCGTAGACCGCGCCGCACAGGAGCGCCGCCACGGCCAGCTTGCGCATGGGCATGCGCACGTGCCCTTCGCGCAGCTGCTCCGAGCCCGTGAAACGGCCGCGCAGCAGACCGTCGAGGTCACGCAACATGCCCATGCAACGTCTCCCGATGGACGCCCGCTACGGGCGCCGCAGTTCCCCCGGGTCACCAAGGCCCGCGTGGTCGCAACCTGCTCGAACGACCGCGGGCCATACGATACCGCCTCTCGCGGCCAGCGGAAGCGCGAGAGCACGCCGCGGCGCGTGGAAGGGGGCGGGTGGACGAGGGTCACGCAGCGCCGGCGCGAGTGAACCGGCCGCCTACGGCACGGTGCTGCTCAATCCGTTGCTGGCCGAGAAGCCGAAGGGGCCCACGGCGTCGGTGATCCAGTACTGCCAGTAGAGCGTGAGGCCGGCGATGGAGTCCTCCAGCCACGCGCCGCCGACGATGAGCGTTCCGCCGGCGCTGACCGGCAGGCCGAAGAAGATCACGTCGGCGGAGGGCACGAGCGTGCCGCCCTTGAAGGGGATCGACAGGTTGGTCACGCCGATCACGAGCGCGGCGGTCGTGCTGGCGCGCGCGTTGGTGAGTGAGAAGGTCACGTCGTCACCCGGGCAGAGCGTGCCGGTGGCCGCCAGCACGGGCACGCCGGCCTGACCCGCGAGGGCGCCGCCCAGGTCGGTCCAGGGTGCATCGACGTCGGCGGGGCCGAGCGTGCCGTCGCAGTTCACGTTCTGGCCCAGCACGTCGCCGCTGTCGTTGCGCTCGTCCTTCCAGGCCAGCACGGCGTGGCCCTTCGTCGTGCGCGCCACGGCGAGGCGCGACTTGCTGCTGGCGGTGGAGGCCACGTCGAAGGGGCCGATGTCGATGGCGCCGCCGCCGTCGAGGCGCGCGCCGCGCAGCACGTCGGTGCCGAAGCCCGTGGCGCTGGCCCAGAACACGAATGTGCGGTCGGCGGTGGCGACGTTGCGCACGAGCCCGATCTCCGGCGTGTCGAGGGCCACCACCACGGCACCCTCGGTGCCCCACTGACGGACCCCACCGGCGTTGAATTCCTGGGCGTAGAGGCCGCGGGTCGTGAGCGTCTGCTCCACCCAGCACACGGTTGTGTTGCCGGTGAACGGATCGAACGACGCGGAGGGCGACACGCGGTCGCGCGGGTTGGTGGACACCGCCGACCCGTTGTGGCCGAAGGCCTCGCTGCCGTTGGTCAGCACGTGTTGGGCGTAGCACTGCAGCTGCACGCCGGCCGTGTCGTACCAGCTGAAGACCGCGCCGCCGCTGCCGTCGGGCACGAACGTGGGGAAGTTGCCGAACTGCAACGAGCCGCCGTCGAACACGGCCACGTGGCCGGCGCCCCAGAGCAGGCCGCCGCTGCCGTCGAACTTCTGTGCCAGCAAGTGCCGGGGCGAGCCGAAGCCGCCCGACTGGTGCACGAAGGCGAGGATCGCGCCGCTGCCGTCGTCGTGCAGGTCGCTGGCCGAGTAGCTGCCGACGCCCGGTGTCAGCGTCACGCCGGCACCCCACAGGGGCGCGCCGCTCGCGTCGAGCTTCTGCACGCGCGTGTCGCTGTTCTGGGTCCAGGCCACGATGGCGCCGCCGTCATCGGTGCCGGCGATCTTGGGGGCTGCCAGGAAGTCGGTCGTGGAGGTGAGCTGGATGCCGGTGGCCGTCCACAACGCCGTGCCCGTGGGGGAGATCTTGGCCGCGGTGATCTGGATCCCGGCGGGGCGATCATCGCGGAAGACGAGCAGCGCGTTGCCGCTCGCGTCGACGTCCAGGCCGTAGTCCTGGGTCGAGCTGAAGCTGCGGTCGGCCACCAGCACGCCGTTGTGCGCGAAGACCTCGTTGCCACCCGCGGTCAGCCGCTGCAGCTTCACGTCGAAGCCGCTGCCGATGCCGTCGAACCAGCTCACGTACGTGCCGCCGTCAGCGCGCGCCACGACCTTGGCCTGGGTCTGGTCACTGGCGCCGTCACCGAGCGAAGTGTTGGTGGCGGTGTCAGCGCCCCATTGGGCGTGGGCGTCGGTCGCCGTGCCGCAGATCGCGGCGGCAACGAGCAGGCTGAGCAGACTCGAGCGGGTGGGGGCGCGCATGTCGGGGGCTCCAGTGCTGGACGGGGGGAGGAGGCCGCACGCTATGGCGATTCCTGTCGGGCCGCAAGGGCGCGGGGATGCTCCCGGGACTGTCGGCTCGCGCGCTTCACCCGTGGACAAGAACGCCGCGGGTCTCCATGCTCCTGGACCCGCGGCGCCATCCCCGAGGCCCGCGCGAACTCCGGAGTTGATCCAGCATGGCCAAGAACGTCCTCGGAACCGAGCTGCAGCCCTGCTCCATGGACCCCGTGACGGGCTTCTTCCGCAACGGCAACTGTGACACGTGCGCCGAGGACACCGGTCAGCACACCGTGTGCGTGGTGATGACGGACGACTTCCTCGCCTTCAGCAAGCAGCGCGGCAACGACCTGAGCACGCCGATGCCCGAGTTCGGCTTCCCCGGATTGAAGTCGGGCGATCGCTGGTGCCTGTGCCTGCCGCGCTGGGTCGAGGCGCAGCAGGCCGGCATGGCGCCCCAGGTCTACCTGCGCAGCACCCACGCCTCGGTGCTCGAGTTCGTGGATCTCTCCACGCTCGAGCTCTACGCCCACGACAGCCCGAGCTTCAACTGAGCGCCGGGCGCTCCGATCCCAGCGTCGCCATGGAACGATCGTGCGCGCGGCCCAGCAGCAGCAGGGCGGTGACGGCGCCGATCAGGGCGAGTTGCATGTCCCACTGGGTGTCCCACACGTCGCCCTGGGTGCCGAGGAACGACTGGGCGTCCTCGCCCCAGAGCATGGCCGTCCACCACTCGAACAACTCGTACAGCGCGCTGAAACCGAGGCACACGGCCACGACCAGCGTGAACAACCACTTGCCGCGTTGCAGCGGCGACGTGCGCAGCAACAACTCGCGCGCGAGGATCGCCGGGACGAAGCCCTGGGCGAAGTGACCCAGCCTGTCGTAGTGGTTGCGCGACAGGTCGAGCAGGTCCTGCAGCCAGAAACCCACCGGGACCCGCGCGTAGGTGTGGTGCCCGCCGACCAACAGGATCACGGCGTGCAGGAACAGCAGCCGGTAGAGCAGCGGCGACAGCGGGAAGCGCCGGTAGCTGGGCACGAGCAGCGCGGCGCCCAGGATGACGGGCAGCACTTCGAGCCACCACGTGCCCCGTTCGTGGGGTTCGATGCCGGACCACACCAGGACCAGCGCCGTCGCGGCGAGCAGCAGTGAGGGTTCGCGGCGGTGGGGCATCCCGTGCGTCCTGGGAGGGGCACGGGGCATCCTAGCTGGCCCGGTCCACGGAATCCCGGCGGCGTCGAGCCTTCGCGTAGGATGCGCTCATGCCCCTCGGCTCCGCTCCGCTGCTTCGCGTGTCTCGACACGGCCGGCGCCCGGCGATCGGCCGGCCCGCAGCAGTGCGGGTCGCGTGCAGCTCACGCGCTGTGCTGTGGATCCTGCTCGTGTCGTGCGTCGCGGTGTCGTGCAGCGCGGTGCACCGACCGCCGGTGACGTTGCACACCAAGTCCGGCGTGGTGCGGGCCGACACGCAGGCCCTCGCCGTGGACGTCGGTGACGAACTGGACCTCGTCTACCCGCACGTGCGGGACGCGCTCGTCGGCATCCGCGATCTGCCGCCGGAGGTCTGGGTCGTGCCCGAGATCGGAGGAGCCGCGGCCGCGCGACCCGACACGGTGGGCGGCGTCTTCCTGGTGCCCGACGACCAGATCCACGTGCGCGTGGCGTGGGAGCCGCCCAAATCGTTCGCCGAGACGGCGGAGTGGGCCGAACACTCGCGACGACTCGCCCTGGCCCACGAGCTGGTGCACTTCCTGCTCGACGAGAGCTGGCGCACGCTGCCGATCGTCGCCGAAGAAGGTCTGTGCGACGTGCTCGCCGCCCGGACCGTGGCGCCGCTCGGTCCCATGGCCCGAGGCCTCCAGGGCGGGACCGCGTTGCGCGCGTTCGGCCCGGTGCAGGTGACGGTGATGTTCGCTCCCGCGGGGCGGCAGTTGGGGCCGATGCACGCGGTCATGCTCGCGGCGCCCCCGCCGACGGCGCACCTCGCCGACGTGTTCGCTCGTCGCCGCGTTGCGTCCGACATCGACGCCTTGGACGGGGACCCCTGGGAGGCGGTCCATCGCGCCCTGGGCTTCGTGGTCGTGAGCCGCATCCTGGAGCGTGGCGGCATCGAGGGTCTGCACGCGTTGTGCGTGCGTGCCCGGGACGAGGGCCTGGAGATCGTGCCGTTCCCCTGGCTCGCCGCGGCCGCCGGACTCCCGTTGGAGGGAGAGCGCAGCGAGCAGGGCCCGACCTGGGCCGACGCCTGGGCCGCGGCGTGCCTGCAGTTGATGGACACGGCGACCCACCGCTGGATCGCCATGGACTTCATCGACCTGGCGGGCGACGCGGTGGGCAACGAGCGGCTGCGCCGCAGCCTGACGCGCCAACTCGGCCGGGACCTCGACGGGCCGGACGACTTCCTGCGCGCCGTCGAGGCCACGCTGTGGATCTCGCTGCCCGGCCTCGAGAACGGCATCCGCTTCCTGCAGTACCCCCCGCGCCGCGGGCTCGCGATCCGGCTCGACGAGCTGCCGGGGTTCGATGCCCTCGTGCGCGCCGCCTGGCGTGACGACTCGGGCGCGCCCTAGCAGCCGTCCATGCCGGCCCAGTCGCGCGGCACGAGGTAGCGTTCGTAGAGCGCCGCTTCGGGCGAGCCGGGTTCGGGTCGGTGTTGGTACTCCCAGCGCGCCAGCGGGGGCATGGACGCCAGCAGCGATTCGGGCCGGGCTCCCGCTTCGAGTCCGAAGCGCGTGCCGCGATCCCAGACGAGGTTGAACTCCACGTAACGGCCGCGGCGCAACAGCTGGAAGTCGCGCTCCCGGTCGCTGTAGGGCATCTGCTTGCGCCGCTCCAGGATCGGCACGTAGGCCGGCACGTAGTGCTCGCCCACCGAGCGCATGAGCGCGAACGCGCGCTCGAAGCCGCCGTCGTTCCAGTCGTCGAAGAACACACCGCCGATCCCGCGGGGCTCGTTGCGGTGCTTGATGAAGAAGTAGTCGTCGCACCACGCCTTGAGTCGCGGGTAGAGGCTGTCGCCGAACGGCCGGCAGGCGTCGCGCGCCGCGCGGTGCCAGTGGATCGCGTCGTCGTCGAAGCCGTAGTGGGGCGTGAGGTCGAAGCCGCCGCCGAACCACCACACCGGGGCGGCGTCGTCCGATCCGGGCGCCGCCTGCGCGGGCGGGTGCGCGATGAAGAAGCGCACGTTCATGTGGCTGGTCGGCGCGTACGGATTGCGCGGATGGGTGATCAGTGAGACGGAGACGGCCTCGAAGCTGCGTCCGGCCAGCTCCGGGCGGCGCGCGCTGGCGGCCTTGGGCAGGGCGGCGCCCACGGTGTGCGAGAACATCACGCCGGCGCGCTCCAGCACCGGGCCGCCTTCGAGCACCCGCGGCCGCGCCAGGCCGCCGCGCTCACCTTCGAGCAGCTGCTCTTCGAAGTTCGCCTCGCCGTCGCAGGCTGTCAGGGCGGCGCAGATGTCGTCCTGCAGGCCGAGCAGGAAGGCGCGCACGGGGGCCACGTCGGGGCGGGTCGTCGCGTGAGCTGCGGCAGCGCTGTCGTCGGCGGAGTCGTCGGGCGTCATGGGCGGCATCATGACGCCGGGCGATACGACGCGGCAACAGCTCCTTCAGCGGTTGGCGCGCTTCCGGCGCAGGTCCTCGAACGCGGCGCGGATCGGCGTCAGGTCGCCGAGCGGGATGCTCTCCACGTCGCCCAGCAGGCGCAGGCGCGGCGCGGCTCGGGCGAAGAAGTCCGCCTCATCGATCGGGCCGTCCATGCGGGCGGCGTCGCGCACGAGTTGCTCGGCGATCTGCTGCTCGAAGCGCAGGGCGAGGCGACGGAGTTCAGGGGCGCTCACCGTCTCGCGGATGGCGTCGCGCCAGACCTCGTCGGTGCCCGGGGCGAGGTCGGCGGCCTGGGCCAGGGTCGACGCGGGAACGGCGTCGAGACCGCGTCGTCGGGCCAGATCGCACAGCGCGAGCAGGCCGCGGTAGCCGTGGCGCTCCACGATGCGCTCGGCCACCAGGAAGCCCACCCCGCGCACCTCACGGTCGCGCGTGGCCGATGCGGGGTCGGCCCGGTGCGATGCCAGGGCACCCAGCGGATCCACGGGCTCGGCCGAGATGCGCGCCAGGCTGGTCCAGCCGCGGTAGTCGATCGCGAACGTCAGCCCGCCCAGGGCGAGGCTCGCACCCGATGCCCGGGAGGCGCGCACCGCCGGACCCGTGCTCGGTACCAGCTCCACCGAGACCAGGTCGCACAGACCCTCTTCCACGGCGGCCGGCAGGGTCGACCAGGTCTCGTCGAGCAGCAGGTGCACGAGTTCGTGCTCGAGCGTGCCGTTGGCGGCGAGCGCGCGCAGGTGGATGCGGTTGGTCCCGGGGACGAAGAAGCCGTCGGCGTCGTCGTGCTCCCACCAGCGGTAGTAGGTGGGGACGTCCTGGACCCAGATCTCCGGCAGCACGTCGCGCGTGGCCGGCAGCAGGTCCCGGACCCGGGGGAACATGCGCTCCAGGTCCTGGACCAGGTTGGCGGCCGTGGAGAGTTCGTCGGCCCGCACCTCGCCCCACGGCGAGTCCACCGCGATGCGCGGGGAGGGAGCGTGGCAGGCCGTCCCCACGAGCAGCAGCACGAGCCAGGCGCAGGGGGCTCGTGCGAGACCGGCGGTGAGCAGGCGCGACAGGCCCCGCTCCCGCGCGGCACGCCGGATGGCGACGTGAGCGGCGGTTGACGGCGGTACGACCATGATGGCGCGGCGGACCGTCGGGTGGTGGACGGTGGTGCGAGACGGCTCGCCGAGGGTAGGGGAGCTTACCTCCACATCGTGGAAGCGGGGGGATGGCCGGGCCGGGCGAACGTATCGATCGTGGACATGGGGCTGATCAGCAGCTCATTTCTACACGGTATTCGCTTTGCTTGATTCGTTTCGTCGCGCCGTTCGGGGCCCGTTCCGGCAGTACAATCCACAGCTCTCCACGCCCTGTCAGATTGGAACGACACCCATGACACGACACGTTCTCGATCCCGCGCAACGACTCGCCGCGCCGCTGGTGCTGCTGCTTCTGATGACCTCGGCGGCCACGGGCCAGGGCGTGGGCAAGGTCCTCGACCAGGCCAAGATCAGCGTGACCATGGGGGGCTTCGCCGGCACGGTCGAGGACGACGACAACCTGGGTTGGGCGGTGACCAGCCTGGGCGACCTGGACGGGGACGGGGTCGACGACCTCGCCGTCGGCGCGCCGTTCGATGACGACGGGTCGGCCGACCCGCTCAACGGCGATCGCGGCGCGGTGTGGATCCTGTTCATGAACGCGGACCGCACGGTGCGCACGCACCGCAAGATCAGCGACACCCAGGGTCTGTTCAGCGGCGGCCTCGACGACGCCGACCGCTTCGGTTGTGCCGTCGCGCCCCTGGGCGACCTCGATGGCGACCTGATCCCCGATCTCGCCGTGGGCGCCTATCAGGACGGAGACGGCGGCTTCCAACGGGGCGCGGTGTGGATCCTGTTCCTCCACGCCGACGGCACGGTGAAGTCGCACCAGAAGATCAGCAACACCGTGGGCGGCTTCAACGGCTTCCTCGACGACATCGACCTGTTCGGTTTCTCGCTCGCCGGCCTGGGTGACTTCGACGGTGACGGCAACGCGGACATCGTGGCGGGTGCGCCGCAGGACGACGACGGCGGTGACGGTCGGGGTGCCGTGTGGCTGCTGCTGTTGCGCGCCGACGGCACGGTCAAGTCGTTCCGCAAGGTCAGCGACACCGCCGGTGGCTTCGCCGGCATCCTGGACGACGACGACACGTTCGGCTGGTCGGTCGCATCCATGGGTGACTTCGACGGCGATACGGTGGGTGACTTGTTGATCGGCTCCCCGGGAGACGACGACGGCGGGCCCAGCCGCGGGGCTTCGTGGCTCGTGCTGCTGGAGGCCGACGGCAGCGTCAAGTCGTTCCGCAAGCACAGCGACACGGCCGGCAACTTCCTCGGCGTCCTGAACGACGGCGACAACTTCGGCGGCTCACTGACGTCGCTGGGCGACCTCGACAGCGACGGTGTGGATGACGTCGTCGTCGGCGCCCTGTTCGACGGAAACGGCGGCGCACTGCGCGGTGCGGCCTGGGTGCTGCTGCTCGAGCCCGCCGGCACGGTCCGCCAGCACCAGAAGATCAGCTCCCTGGCCGGTGACTTCAGCGGGCCGCTCGACGACCTCGACTTCTTCGGCTTCTCCGCCGCGGGCGTGGGCGACATCGACGGTGACGGCTTCGTCGACGTCGCGGTCGGCGCGATCGGGGACGACGACGGGGGCAGCAACCGCGGCGCGGTCTGGCTGCTGTCGCTGGACGGCACGCCTTCGTCACCGTGGAGCGACCTGGGCCTGGCCCTGGCCGGAACCTTCGGCGAGCCGCAACTGGAGGGCGAAGGCACGCTGCTCGGCAACGACCTGATCACCTTGTCACTGACGAGCACGGTGCCCAGCACCACCGCCTTCCTGGTCGTGGGGCTGACGGCGATCAACGCAGCGTTCAAGGGCGGCACGTTCGTGCCCAACTTCACACCAGGCGTGCTGGCGCCGCTGCCGACCAACGGGCTGGGGCAGCTGATCCTGCCGGCGACCATGCCGGCGGGGCTGCCGCCCGGCACCGAGATCTACGTGCAGTACTGGATCATCGACACCGGCGGACCCGCAGGCTTCTCGGCTTCCAACGCGATTCTCGGCGTCACGCCCTGAATGACGGTCTGCGGCGTGTGCCGCAGACCTGATGAAGGCTGGCCGCCTTCCGAACGCTGTGCGATCATGAGCCCCGTGATGAGGCGGCTCGTCGGTCGTCTGGGCGATGAACGGTTCGTGGACCGTTGGCCGGCCGAGCGCTCGTCATCAGGTGGGTGTGATGGGCTGCAGAACGCGTCCTCCGTGGAGGCCGTTGCCGTCGCTCGTCGTGTTCTGGCTCGCGGCCGCATGTGGGTGCGGCGGGGATTCGAACGCACGAGCCGGTGCCGGCTCGGAGTCCGCCGTCACCTCGAGTGACGCGGGCGTGGTCGATGTGCGCCAGGAGTTGCTGCCGGAGTTGCAGGCGATCCGCGCCACGATCGGTGAGGGGCACTACGGCAACACGCGCAGCCAGGTGTTCCACTACCTCAAGCGCGAGGGGCGTGAGGGCAACCGCTACCAGGGCCACTTCGTGCTGGGCGACACGTACTTGCAGGAACACCGCTACGAGTTGGCGCGCGGTCACTTCGAACAGTCGCTCGAGATCGCACCCGGCTTCCTGGCCAGTCGCAAACACCTGGGCTACTGCGCGTACTACATGGGCGAGCTGGACCAGGCCCGTGACGCGTTCGAGCGCTACCTGACGGACGAACCGGGCGACGGAGAGGCGCACGGTGCGCTGGGCCTGGCGCTGCTCGATGCCGACCGGCTCGACGAGGCCGAGGCGCACCTGAGGCGCTCGGCCGAGATCGCGCGCGAGCGACGCAAGGCCGGGACCATCGGCCCGCGCGCGCTGGCACGGGCGCTGACGCGTCAAGGCGACCTCCACACCCGCCGCGGTGAGCTGGAGCGCGCACGCCGGACGTTCGAGGAGGCGCTGGATCTGTGGCCCGAACACTACGAAGTGCAGTACAAGCTGCAGCGCACCCTCGTGCGCCTGGGCGATCTCGAGGCCGCCGGTCGGGTCGTGCAGGACGGCGCCGGCGCGCCGCACGACGAGGCCCGCAAGGCCGCCCTGAGGTGACGGCCTGCCCGTGACAGCCGTCGCATGAGGATCGCGTCGGTCGCGATGGCGCGCCGCGTGTCGAGTCTGGCGCCGGTCGCCGTGCTGGGCTGGTGCCTGGCCGCCTGCAGCCCGGTCACGGGTGAGGGCGACGCAGCACGACCGTCCGTGGGGAGCGTGAGCCCTGCGGGCGCGGCGCTGCGCTTCACCGACGTCACGCACACCTCGGGCGTCGACCTGGTGCTCGTGTCCGGGGCGGTGCCCGCGCGCGAGCTGATCGAGTCGATCGGCGCCGGCCTGGCCCTGATCGACTACGACAACGACGGCGACTTCGATCTGTTCGCCCCCAACGGGGCGACGCTCGACGCACCCCGGCGCGGCGCGGGCTGTCGGCTGTTCGCGAACCTGGGTGACATGCACTTCGAGGACGTGACCGACGCCGCGGGCCTCGAGTTCGCGGGCTGGGGCATGGGCGTGTCGGTGGGGGACGTCGACGGCAACGGCTTCGACGATCTCTACGTCACCTGCTTCGGCCCCAACGTGCTGCTGCTGAACCGCGAGGGACGCTTCGAGGACGTCACCGCCGAAGCCGGCGTGGGCGACGATCGCTGGGGCACGTCGAGCGCGTTCGGCGACGTGGACGGGGACGGGGACCTCGATCTCTACGTGGTCAACTACTTCCACCTCGACCCGGAGCGCTTGCCGGAGCGAGCCAACTTCAAGGGTGTGGCCGTGCCGCGGGGGCCCGAGACGATGCGCGCCCAGGCCGACGTGCTCTACGCCAATCGCGGGGACGGGACCTTCGAGGACGTCACCGAGCGGGCGGGGTGTGCCGACCCCACACCACGCTACGGGCTCGGCGTCGTGATGCTCGATCTCGACCTCGACGGTCGGCAGGAGATCTTCGTCGGCAACGACTCGGACGAGAACTTCCTGTTCGACGACGCCGAGGTGGACGCCGACGTGGCAGCGGCGACGGAGCCTGGAACGCAGACGCCGGGCGCCGCCTGGGCGGGGCGCGTGCTGGCCGACCGGGGACGGTTGTCCGGTGTCGCGCTCAACGGAGAGGGGCGGGACCAGGCCACCATGGGCATCGCCGTGGGCGACGTGGACGGCGACGGCTTCCCGGACCTGTTCACGACCAACTTCTCGAGCGACACGAACACGTTGCACGTCGCGCTCGACGGGCGCTTCTACGAGGACCACACCGCCCGCTTCGGCCTGGCGGCGGTGAGCAGGCGCTACCTGGGCTGGTCGACCATGTTCTACGACTTCGACCTCGACACCGACGAGGACCTGCTGCTGGTCAACGGTCACGTCTACGCTCAGGCCACGATCAAGTCGATGGACTCCGACGCCGCCCAGTTGCCGCTGTTGTTCGCACGGGAGGGCAACCGCTTCCGGTTGGTGACGGACGTGGGCGACAACCCGTGGCTGGCGGAACCGCACTGCGATCGCAGTGCGGTGTTCGGGGACCTCGACGACGATGGCGACGTGGACATGGTCATCGGCGAGCTCAGCGGTCCCTTGCGTGTGCTGCGCAACGACAGCGAGCGGGCCGGCCCGTGGCTCGCGGTGGAGCTGCGCGACGAGCGTCCCGGTCACGGGAATCACCGCGGGCTCGGCTCGCGGGTGGAGATCGCCACGGTCCGACCCGGCGCGGATGCCGCTCGGCAGACCCGCTGGATCTTCAGCGGAGGTGGCTACGAGTCGGCCTCGGCGCCCGTGGCCTACTTCGGTCTGCCGCCGGGCACGGAGACGGTGGACCTGGTCGTCACCTGGCCCGACGGCGCGACGCAGCGCGAAGCGGCCGTGACGGTCGATCGGCGAGTGGTCCTGGAGCGCGGCACCCGCTGATGCTGACGCCGGCCAGGGCACTCGATATGCTGCCCGCACGGATTCTGAACCTGTTCTTCACCTGACGCTCACGGTGCCGGGGTTTCCTAACGCCGAATGAAGAAAGCACGTGTGCTGATCCTCGAGGACGACGCCGACATCCGCGAGCTGCTGGAGTATTCGCTCTCGCGCGAGGGATTCGACGTCGCTTCCGCCAGCGATGGTGTCGTGGGCCTCTCGGAGGCGCGGCGCCGCATGCCGGACCTGATCCTGCTCGACCTGATGCTGCCCGGCCTCGACGGCCTGGAGGTGTGCCGGCGGCTCAAGCAGGAGGAGGTCACGTCGGGCATCGCGATCGTGATCGTCTCCGCCAAGGGCGAGGAGTCGGACGTGGTCCTGGGCCTCGGCCTCGGCGCTGACGACTACGTCGCCAAGCCCTTCAGTCCGAAGGAGATCCTGGCCCGGGTGCGGGCCGTGCTGCGCCGCACGTCCACGCGGGACGAACGCCACGACGACAAGAAGAAGATCGTCCACGGCGAGCTGCAGATCGACCCGTCGCGACACAAGGTCTTCCTGGAGACGGGCGAGGTGCCGGTCACGGCGACCGAGTTCAGGATCCTGCACTACCTCGCCTCCCGCCCGGGACGCGTGTTCTCACGCGAGCAGATCCTGAGCGGCGCACTCGGGCCCAATGCCATGGTGCTCGACCGCAGCGTCGACGTGCACATCCGCGCGATCCGCAAGAAGCTCGAAGAACGACGTGATCTCATCGAGACGGTGCGAGGTGTTGGCTACCGTTTCGCTGAGACGGTGGCGTGACCGAGAACCCCCTGGGTTCACGCTTCTTCTGGAAGGTCTTCCTCGGCGTGCTGGTGATCGTCGCGGTGGGGGGGCTGATCGTGGGCTCGCTCGTGGGCGGTGTCGCCGAAGGCAGCCGCAACGAGCTGATCCAGCAGCGCGTCCGGGACGAGTCGCAGCTCGTGGCGCTGCTGGCCACCGACCCGCTGGCCCGGTGGACGAACACCGGCGATGACGGAGAGCGGACACGCGCGGCGGCGGAGCTCGAACGCATCGCGGCGCGGGTGGCGCAAGACCTCGAGGGTCGCCGGATCACGTTGCTCGCGGCAGACGGCCTGGTGCTCGCCGATTCGCACGAGTCGCCCGGGGTGATGGACAACCACGGGACCCGCCCCGAAGTGCTGCGCCCGGGCGAGGTGGTCGCCCGGGCCAGCAGGACGTTGCAGCGCGAGCTGCTCTACGTGGCGCAGGTGGTCGAAGCGGACGGTGAGCGGCTGGGCTACGCGCGTGTGGCCCGGGCCGCCGAGGACGTGGAGGCCGAGCTGGCTGCACTGCGGCGTGCCGTGCAGACCGGCGCAGCCGTGGCGTTGGGCATCGGATTGATCCTGTCCTGGCTCCTGAGCACCCAGCTCACGCGCCCTCTGCGTCGCATCGTGGCCGCGTTGTCGGCTCTGGGGAGCGGCGAGCGCCAACCGCGTCTGCCGGTCACCGGCCGTGACGAGGTGGGCCGGCTGGCCGCCGCGGTGAACGACCTCTCGGAGCAGCTCGAGGATCGCATCCACCGCCTCGAGCAGGTCAACGAGCAGCACCGCGCCGTCCTGGGCTCGATGGAGGAGGGCGTGGTGGCGGTGGATCCCGAGCACTGTCTGGTGCTGATCAACGACGCCGCCATCGAGCTGCTGCTCGCCGACCACCAAGTGGATCCCCACGGCCGGCCGATCTGGGAGATCACACGGGTGCCCGAGGTCGTCACCGCCGTCGAGCGCTGCGTCAACGAGCACGTGAAGGTGAGCGTGGAAGTGCGGGTGCACCACGGGGAGCGTGACCTGGACCTGGCCGTGAGCGCCGTGCCGCTCGGCGGTGCTCCCGACGGCCGCGGTTGCGTCGCCGTGCTCCACGACCTGACCGAGGTCCGGCGGCTCGAGGTGATCCGCCGCGACTTCGTGGCCAACGTGTCCCACGAACTCAAGACGCCGCTGACCTCCATGAAGGGTTTCGTGGAGGCCGTGCTCGAAGACTCCGAGATGCCCGACGATCGCCGGACCTCGTTCCTCACCAAGTCGCTCGACAACGCCGACCGCCTGGCCGCGATCGTGAGCGACCTGCTCGACCTCGCGCGCATCGAGTCCGACGGTGGCACGGGCACGCGCTTCCGGCCGATCGACCTGGCCGATGCGCTCCAGCGGGCGATCCACGGCCAGCGCGCCAGCGCCGAGACGAAGAACGTGACGCTGCAGGTGGACGTGGCCGGCGCGGTGCCCTTCTTCGGCGACGCGCAGGCGCTCGAGACCGCCGTGTCCAATCTGATCAACAACGCGATCCGCTACTCGCCGGCCGAGAGCAGGGTGCGCATCGGCCTGCTCCGGAAGGACCGCTCGATCCTGATCGAGGTGCAGGACGACGGTCCGGGCATTCCGCCGCACGAGCAGGAGCGTATCTTCGAGCGCTTCTACCGGGTGGACAAGGACCGCGCCCGGACCCTGGGCGGGACCGGCCTGGGGCTCTCGATCGTGAAGCACGCGGTGGCGGCCCACGGGGGCGAGGTCTCGGTGGAGAGTCAGGTGGGGGTCGGGAGCACGTTCCGCATCCGCCTCGAGTCGCCCGCCCGCGTCGGCTCCTGAGGGTCGGCTTCGAGCGACGGCCGGGGCGGGTCTCCAGGCTCCTTGCGGGATCGCCCGCGTCACAGGGGGCGGCCCGCGCCGTCGAATTCACCGGATCTTCACCGGGCTCACACCGCGGCGAGCGGCTCGGGTTTCGAGAGTGTGTTCTCCGAACCCCAGATCCCCAGAGGACGATATCCGTGAAGAGTTTCACCCTGACGTTCAGCACCCTGCTCCTGGCCGCGGGTGCCGCCGCCGCACAGGTCACGGTCGACGAGCTGCTGCCGCGCTACCAGCCGGTCCAGGCCGTGTCGGGCAACGTGAAGAGCGTGGGCTCGGACACCATGAACAACGAGATGGCGCTGTGGGCCGAGGACTTCCGCGCCTTCTACCCGAGCGTGAAGATCGAGATCGAGGGCAAGGGCTCCTCGACGGCGCCGCCGGCGCTGATCAAGGGCACGTCGCACTTCGGTCCCATGAGCCGGGCCATGAAGAGCCAGGAAGTGGACGACTTCGAGGAGGCCTTCGGCTACGAGCCGACGCCCCTGAAGACCAGCATCGACATGCTCGCCGTGTACGTGCACAAGGACAACCCGATCGCCGAGCAGGGGCTCACGCTCCAGCAGGTGGACGCGGTCTTCAGCAAGAACCGCAAGGGCGGCTTCCGCAGCGACATCACGACCTGGGGCGACCTCGGACTGCGTGGTGACTGGGCCGACAAGCCGATCAGCCTGTACGGCCGCAACTCGGCCTCGGGCACCTACGGCTACTTCAAGAAGCACGCGCTGTTCAAGGGCGACTACAAGGACTCGGTCAAGGAGCAGCCGGGCAGCTCGTCGGTCGTCCAGGGCATCGCCAGCGACAAGTACGCGATCGGCTACAGCGGCATCGGCTACAAGACCGCCGACGTGAAGGCCGTGCCCCTGGCCGAGGATGCCGACACCGAGTTCGTGCCGGCCGAGCCGGAGTTCGCCTACAGCGGCGACTACCCCCTGTCGCGCTTCCTGTTCCTGTACGTCAACAAGAAGCCGGGTACGCGCCTCGATCCACTGCGCGAGGAGTTCGTGCGCTTCGTGTTCAGCCGCGAAGGTCAGCAGTGCGTGGTCAAGGACGGCTACCTCCCGGTGCCGTGGCCGGTGGCCGCGGAATCGCTGGAGGCGTCAGGCATCAAGGTCACGCCCGCTTCGTACTGACCCGGGGTCTCCCGGGGCGATGTGACGCGAAGGGCGCTGGCGGGCTGTGCTCGTCGGCGCCCGGCGTGTCCCTGGACACGAGGCTCCTTCCCACCCGATCGCACTTCACATGACCGACAAGAGCTTCACGGGGCGCAAGGCGAGTCGCAAGACGACGCGGCGCGTCCAACTCGCCGAGTCGGTCTCGCGTTGGTGCATCACCATCGGCGGGCTGGGCACGATCGTGGCGGTGACCACGATCTTCCTGTTCCTGGTCTGGGTCGTGCTGCCCTTGTTCGGCGACTCGACGGCGAGCGAGGCCGCCGCCGTCGCCGTGGCCAACCTGGAGACAGACCGTCCGGTCGCGTTCGGCACCGACGAGCAGCAGTTCGTGGGCTGGACGCTGCTCGAGGACGGCACGGCTTGCTCCTACGAGCTGTCCACGGGGGCCGAGCTCGAACGCAGGCACCTGTTCGACGGCGTCGAGCCCACGCACTTCGACGTGTCGGTGCTCGACGGCACGTTCGCGGCGGCGTTCGCCGACGGCTCGGTGCGCCTCGGCCGCGTGGGCGTGTCGGTGGAGTTCATCACCGATGCCGAGGACCTGGCGCCGCTCCAGGACACGATCGCCGACCTGGAGCCGGGTGATCGCTTCGCGTATCGGACCGGCCGGGCCGAGATGACGCCGGCACTGCAGGTGCGCTACCACGGCCTGCTGGCCGAGGCCGACGAGCCGGTGCGGTCGAAGAGCAGCTCGCCGGTCGTGCGGCTGCGCCACGTGGTCGCGGGCACCACGCGCATGCTGCTCACGTTGCGCGAGGACGGCGGGTTGCGACTGTCCAAGCTGCGCGCGCGCCCCAACCTGCTCACCGGCAAGGTGTCGTTCAAGACCACCGACACCGAGCTGCCCTACGAGCCCCGCCCCGACGTGGGCGAGCCCGATCACCTGCTGGTGAACGAACTCGGCACCGCCGTCTACGTCGCGTGGAACGACGGCCTGCTGCGGCGCTACGAGGTCGCCTCGCGCACGGATGTACGCCTGGCGGAGACGGTGAACCTGCTGCCGGGAAACGACGGCACCGAACTCACCGTGCTGGACTGGATGCTGGGCCGCACCACGATCGTGACCGGCGACAGCAGCGGCGGCGTCTACGGCTGGTTCCTGAGCCGTCGCGAGGGCGACGACGAGACCCGGCTCACGCGGGCGCACGAGCTGCCGAGCGGAGGGTCAGCGGTGACGGCGCTGGCGTCGTCCTCGCGCAATCGCACGCTCGTGGCTGCGTTCGCGGACGGCTCGTTGCGTGGCTACTACGTGCCCACCGACGACCTGATCTTCGAGACGGTCACCGACGCTGCCTCGCCGGCGGAGGCGGTGAACCTCATGCCGCGTGGTGACGGCATGCTGGCGCTCACGGCGGGGGGGCTGCAGCGCTTCGGACTGGATGCCCCGCACCCCGAGACGAGGCTGCCCGCGCTGTTCGGCAAGGTGTGGTACGAGGGCGAGAGCGGCCCGGTGCACGTCTGGCAGTCGTCCGGCGCGACCGATGACTTCGAGCCCAAGCTGGGCCTCATGCCGCTCGTCTTCGGCACGCTCAAGGCCACTGTGTACTCGATGATCTTCAGCGTGCCACTGGCGATCCTGGCCGCGATCTACACCAGTGAGTTCCTGGTCCGCTCGGCGCGCGCGCGGGTCAAGCAGTCGATCGAGATGATGGCCACGTTGCCCAGCGTCGTGCTGGGTTTCCTGGCCGCGCTGTGGATGGCGCCGCTGGTCGAGACACACCTGGTGGCGACGCTCATGGCGTTCTTCGCCGTGCCCTTCACCTGGCTGGCGGGCGCGTACCTGTGGCAGTTGCTGCCGGGCGAGCGAGCCGTCCGTCTCTCGGGCTGGCCGCGCATGTTGCTGATCGCCGCCGCGGTCCCGGTGGGCCTGCTGTTGGGCAAGCTCGTCGCACCGGCCGTGGAGCAGGGCCTGCTCGGGGGCAACGTGAAGCTCTGGCTCGCGGGCAGCGCCGGCGAGGCGTCGGGAGGCTGGGTGCTGATCCTGGCCCCGTTGTGCGCGCTGGGCATGGCCTGGCTGCTGAGTCGCTACGTGACGCCGGCCCTGCGTCGCGCGTCGGTGGACTGGACGCGCCGCCAGTTGGCCGTGGCCGACCTGCTCAAGTTCGGCGGGGGCGTCGTGGCCACGCTCGGCCTGGCCTGGGGGTTGGCGCACATGCTGGACGGCCTCGGCCTCGACCCCCGGGGCGGCCTGGGCTTCGGGCAGCTCGACCTGTCGCCGACCAGCACGTACGTGCAGCGCAACGCGCTGATCGTCGGCTTCGTGATGGGCTTCGCGGTCGTCCCGATCATCTACACGCTGGCGGAGGACGCCCTGTCGAGCGTCCCCGAACACCTGCGCGCGGCGTCGCTGGCCACCGGGGCGACGCCCTGGCAGACGGCCACGCGGGTCGTGGTGCCCACCGCCATGAGCGGCCTCTTCTCGGCGGTCATGATCGGTCTGGGCCGGGCCGTGGGTGAGACGATGGTCGTGCTCATGGCTGCGGGCAACACACCGCTGCTCGAAGCCAACCTGTTCAACGGCTTCCGCACGCTGTCGGCCAACATCGCCGTGGAACTGCCCGAAGCGGTGCAGAATGGATCGCTGTACCGCGTGCTGTTCCTGGCGGCGCTGACGCTGTTCGCCATGACGTTCGTGATCAACACCCTGGCGGAGATCGTGCGTCAGCGCTTCCGGCGACGGGCCTACGAGTTGTGAGCGTCGTGAACCCACCGCCTCAGGCAGCGTCACCCGCGCGGGCGCCGTCCTCCAAGCGCCCCCGTCGCGGCCGGGGTGCGGCGTCCCTGTTCGCCCACGGCGAGCCCATGACCTGGCTCACCGGGGGAGCGCTCTCGGTCGCGGTGTTCATGATCGTGGGCCTGATCTCGCTCGTCGTCGCCATGGGCACCACGACCTTCTGGCCCGTGCCGCTGGTGCACCTGGAGTTGCAGGACGGCGACGCGTTGATGGGCGAGCTGACGCGAGTCGAGGAGATCCCCGACAGCGGGGGAGCGCTGCGACGCCTCATGCGCAGCGCCAACTTCGACCTCACGGACGAGCACTTCGAATGGGCCGACGAGAGTGACATCGTCGCCGAGACGCACCCGGACTGGGCGATCCTCGTCGAGCGTCTCGACTGGGGCCGCTTCTACGGCACACCCACGCGCTTCGAGCACCCGGGTGGCGTGGTGGAGGGCACCCCGGAGACCGTGTGGGCTGCGTTCCAGGCGGCGCACGGCGAGGTGCGCGACCGCTGGCACGAGCGGCGCGCGATCGAACGTGGTCCCATCGGCGACTTCAACGCCGAAGGCGAGGCGTTGCGCCTCGAGTTGCGCACCGAGGGCCTGGATCACGGCTTCCGCTCCGCCCCGTACCGCGAGGCCGAGCAGCGCTTCCAGGCCGCGGAGGAGGCCCGCACCCGGCGTTACGACACGCTGCGCGCCGGCATCGACGAGCTGGATGCGCTGAACGACGAGTACACCCTGGAGCTGACCACGGCCGACGGCGAGCAGGCCGGCATCCAGGTCGCCGAGATCGTGCGCGCCTTCGCGCCCAACCAGCTGTCGTTGCTCGACAAGCTGGGCGTGTACCTGTCGCGCTGGTGGGAGTTCCTGACCGACGAACCGCGCTTCGCCAACCAGGAGGGCGGCGTGTTCCCGGCCATCTTCGGCACGGTCATGATGACCTTGATCATGACCGTGTTCGTCGTGCCGTTCGGTGTGTTGGCGGCCCTGTACCTGCGCGAGTACGCCAAGCAGGGCCTGCTGGTGAGCATCGTGCGCGTGGCGGTGAACAACCTCGCGGGCGTGCCCAGCATCGTGTTCGGCGTGTTCGGCCTGGGGTTCTTCTGCTACTTCACCGGCACCTGGATCGACGAGATGTTCTTCGCCGCCAAGCTGCCCAGCCCCACCTTCCGCACCGGGGGCATCCTGTGGGCCTCGCTGACCCTGGCGTTGCTGACCCTGCCGGTGGTCATCGTGGCCACCGAGGAGGCGCTGGCCGCCGTGCCCAACTCGATGCGCGAGGGCAGCTACGCGTGCGGTGCGAGCAAGTGGCAGACGATCCGGCGCATCGTGCTGCCGCGGGCCTTGCCGGGCATCATGACCGGGCTCGTGCTGGCCATCGCCCGTGGTGCCGGCGAGGTCGCGCCGCTGATGCTCGTGGGCGCCCTCAAGCTCGCGCCCGAGCTGCCGCTGGACATGCACGCGCCGTTCGTGCACCTCGAGCGCAGCTTCATGCACCTCGGGTATCACATCTATGACCTGGGCTTCCACAGCCAGAACAGCGAAGCCGCCAAGCCCATGGTCTTCACCACCACCCTGCTGTTGATCGGGATCGTCGTGGCGCTCGACATCGCCGCCATCTCGATTCGCAGCAGACTCCGCCGCCGCTACGTGACTGGACGGATCTGATGGAGCAAACCCTGACCTCTCCCGAGTCTGTGTCCCTGTCGTCCGCCTCGTCCGACGGGGTGATCACTCCGCCGTCGGTCGGCCGGACCGTTCCGCGCGACCGTGACCAGCCATCGATCCTCGACACGATCGAGCGCGGTGAACGCATCCACACCGCGACGCACGAGGCCATGCTGGCCGAGCAACACGTGCTCGACATCGACGCCTTCAGCCTCTACTACGCCGAGGTGCAGGCTCTGTACGAGATCGGCTTGTCGATCCCGGCCAACAAGGTCACTTCGTTGATCGGTCCGTCCGGCTGCGGCAAGTCCACCCTGCTGCGCTCGGTGAATCGGCTCAACGACCTGATCGACACGGTGCGCACCGAGGGCGACATGCGCCTGGAAGGCGAATCGATCTACGCGCCGGGCGTGGACGTGATCGAGCTGCGCAAGCGGATGGGCATGGTCTTCCAGAAGCCCAACCCCTTCCCCATGAGCATCTACGAGAACGTGGTCTACCCGCTGCGTATCGACGGCGAGCGGCGGCGACAGGTGCTCGACGAAGTGTGTGAGCGCAGCCTGCGCGGCGCCGCCCTGTGGGAGGAGGTGAAGGACCGCCTGCACGACAGCGCCCTGGGCATGTCGGGTGGTCAGCAGCAGCGGCTGTGCATAGCCCGGGCCATCGCCGCCGAGCCCGAGGTGTTGCTCATGGACGAGCCCTGTTCGGCGCTCGACCCCATCGCCACGGGTCGCATCGAGGACCTGATCGACGAGCTGCGCGGCAGCTACTCGGTGCTGATCGTCACCCACAACATGCAGCAGGCGTCGCGCACGAGTGACTACACGGCGTTCATGTACCGCGGTTACCTGATCGAGGCCGGCCCGACCCGGGACATCTTCACCTCACCGCAGCGCAGCGAGACCGAAGACTACATCACCGGCCGATTCGGCTGAGCCGGACTCGGAAACAGTTCATCCGGACGCCCCCAGCCGGCGCAACCCGTCGGGACGACTCCAAGCCAGGCAGGAACCCACATGGTCACCCATCTGCAGCGTGATCTCACGAAGCTGCGACAGAACATCCTCAGCATGGGTGGACTGGTCGAGGCCGCGGTGCGTGACGCGACGGAAGCGCTCGTCCGGCGTGAGGCGGAGTTGGCTCGACGCGTCATCAACTCCGACCAGAACATCGATCAGATGGAACTGCAGATCGACGAGGAGTGCCTCAAGGTGCTGGCACTGCACCAGCCGGTGGCCGGCGACCTGCGCTTCATCACGGCGATCATGAAGATCAACAACGACCTGGAGCGCATCGCCGATCTGGCCAAGAACATCGCCCAACGGGCTCTCGATCTGTTCGCCCTGCCGGCCCTCGACGAGCCGCTGCAGTTCGAGCGCATGACCGAGACCTGCCGGGGCATGTTGCGCGACGCACTCGACGCCCTGGTCGAGCGTGATTCCAGCGCCGCACGCCTGGTCGTTCCCCGGGACGACATCGTCGACGAGATCAACCGGGCCCACTTCGAGTTGCTCGAGCGGCGCATGAAGCGCGACCCCTCGGCCGTGGAGGCCAGCCTGCTGTGCCTCTCCGCTTCGCGCAACCTGGAGCGCATCGCTGACCTGGCCACGAACATCGCCGAGGACGTGGTCTTCATGGTGGATGCGATCGACATCCGTCACTGGCCGCTCTCACGCCCGCACCAGTACGACGCGATCTGAGATTCCGAGCCCCCCGGCGCCGGGGGGGAGGACCGGCCGCTGGGCTGCGGGGCCCTGCGGGGGCGGCCTCGAGGGGCCGTGAGGGCCCTGGGGGAGGCCGTATTCGGGAGCGCGGGGGGCTCCGTGGCCAGCAAGTGAGCGCGAGGTGGTTTCATCGTTTCTTCACGAAGCGCACACGCAGCACGCTGGAGGGGCGGACAGGATTCCATGCAGCTCGCAGACGTGGACCATGCGGTCCCGATCAGCCGACGACATCCCCGACGCCATTCGCTCGGAGTTCCCCCTTGACCCAGATGATCACCAGCTTGATCGCCCTTGGTGTCCTCACGCTCCCCGCCACCGGACAGCTGCTGCTGGTGGGCGACGAGCCTGCCCTGCCGGTCCGGCCAGGGCAGCCGGCCCGACCCGCCACCGAGCCCGCGGCCGCGCCCGCGGATGTCGATGGCAAGCGGGATGGCAGCGTGGACGCCGCCCTGCTGCAGCAGCTCAGCGACCTCGAGCAACGCATCGCCAACATCGAGTCGATCCTCGGCCCGGACATGCAGCTGGGCTCGACGCTCGAGAGCCTCAAGGCCCAGATCGCCGAGGCCAACGGCGGCATGAAGGTGCGCTGGAAGGACGGCCTGCGCTTCGAGAGCGATGACGTCAACATCAAGATCGGCGGCCGCATCCAGGTCGACAACACGTTCGCCAGCGGCGACAGCAACGCGGAGGACTCGGTCGGCAACCTGGATGACGGCAGCGAGTTCCGCCGCTCGCGCATCTACATGTCGGGCGACGTCTACGACAAGCAGCTCCAGTGGAAGGCCCAGTACGACTTCGCCGGCGGGGATGCGGACTTCAAGGACGTGTACATGCAGTTCAACCAGCTGCCGGTCATCGACAACGTGCGCGTCGGTCAGTTCAAGGAGCCGTTCAGTCTCGAGGAGAACACGAGCTCCAACTACGTCACCTTCCTGGAACGGGCCCTGCCCAACGCCCTCGTGCCCGGGCGCAGCACCGGTATCGGGACGACCCAGACCTGGGCCGACAAGCGCGTCGCGTTGCAGGTCGGTGTGTTCCGCGACGGCACCGACAGCTTCGGTGACGCCTCCGGCGACGGCTCGGGCGCCGTCACCGCGCGTCTGAGCGGCCTGGCCCTGTATCAGCCCGACAACCAGCGCCTGCTGCACCTCGGTGCGGCCATCAGCAGTCGTTCGATCGAAGGTGACATGCTGCGCTTCCGCTCACGTCCCGAGGCGCACCAGCTCCAGCGCTTCGTGGACACGGGCGACTTCGAGGCGGACGACATGCTGCTGATGGGGGTCGAGGCGGCCTACGTCGACGGCCCGTTCTCGGTCCAGGGTGAGTTTGTCCGGGCCGACGTCGAGAGCGACACCATGGACGACCCCCAGCTCGATGGCGGATACGTCTACGCCAGCTACTTCCTCACCGGGGAGTCGCGTCCGTACAAGAAGGGCGCCGGCGCCTTCAACCGCGTGGTGCCCGAGGATCCGGTGATCACCAAGGACGGCAAGAAGGGCAAGGGCGCCTGGGAGGTGGCCGCTCGCTGGTCGACGCTCGACCTCGAGGACGCCGACCTCACCGGCGGCGAGCTCACCGACTACACCGTCGGCCTCAACTGGTACCTCAGCCGCAACACGCGGATGATGTTCAACTGGGTCCGGGCGGACATGGACGAGAGCGTCAACGGCGACGCCGACATCTTCCTCATGCGCTGGCAGACGGACTTCTAGAGCCCGGACTCCTCGTCCGCGGTCAGCGATCGCTGTCGAAGTTGCGCGGCAGGGTCTGTTCGAGGTCGGCCACGACGTAGATCAGCCCGGCGATGACGCCCGCGCCCAGCTCGAGTTCGCGCGGGCTCACCTGATCGAGCGTGTCGCGCTCGGAGTGGTGCAGGTCGAAGTAGCGCTGGCCGTCGGGCAGGTAGCCCGCGAGCACCACGCCGTGGGTGGCCAGGCCGTTGATGTCGGCGCCGCCGCTGCCATCGATGACCTTGTCGGCGCCGACGGCGGTGTACATCCCGGCCACCGCTTCGATGATGGCGCGCGCTTCGGGCTTCGCGTTGGTGGTGAAGCCGCGCGGCGTGAACCCGCCACGGTCCGACTCCAGCGCGAACACGTGTCGCTCCAGCTCGTCGGCGAAGGCGGCCCGGTAGGCGGCGGCCCCGCGCAGGCCGTTCTCCTCGTTCATGAACAGGCACACGCGGATCGTGCGGCGTGGTGAGAGCCCGAGCTGCTTGATCAGCCGCACGGCCTGCAGGGCGTGCATGCTGCCCGAGCCGTCGTCGTGTGCGCCCTGGCCCACGTCCCAGCCATCGAGGTGCCCGCCCACGAGCACGATCTCCTCGGGCCTCTCGTCACCCACGATCTCGCCCACGACGTTGAAGGACGGGGCGTCGTCGCGCCAGCGGGCGTCCAGCCGCAGGGTGAGTTCGATCGGGCCGGCCCGCTCGATCAGCGTGGACAGACGCTCGGCATCGAGCGTGCTCACGGCCGCGGTGGGGATGCGCGGGATGCCGTCCTGGTAGCGCATGCCGCCGGTGTGGGGGAAGTCGTCGAGGCGTGTCGTCACGGAGCGCACGATCGCGGCGACGGCGCCGACCTTGGCCGCCTCGGCCGCGCCGTTCGCGCGCTGGCCGACCGCACCGCCGTAGGCCTCGAACGTGCTCGGCAGGCGAGCGTCCATCGGGCGGTTGAAGAACACGATCTTGCCCTCGGCTTCGGCGGCGCGTTCGAACAGCTCGTCGAAGGACTGCACCTCGATCACCTCACCGCTCACGCCTTCGGGCGGGGTGCCCTCGGTGCCGCCGAGGGCGAGGATGGTCAGCTCCTCACGCAGTGCCGCAGGCGCGACGATGTGCAGTTGCTCGATCGACCCGCGCTCCCAGTGGGGAACGGTGACCGGCACGAGCCGCTCGTTCTCGAGGCCGGCTCGCTCCATCTGCTGACGTGCCCACTCGACCGCGGCCGCCGCGCCCGGCGAACCACTCAGCCGGTGCGGCGCGCGGGTGCACAGCTCGGTGAGCAGGGGGAAGGCGCCGCCCACCTCGAGGGAACGATCGATGATCGCCTGCACCGTGTCCCGGTAGGGTGCGACGCGCGCCTGCGCTGCCGCGGCGAGCGCGTCATCGGGGGTCTGCGGCACCGCTGTCGGCGCCACGTGCGCCCAGACGACGAATGCGAGCACGAACATGCACGGGGTCCGCCGACGGGCCATGGCCATCTCCTCGGGGGGCGCGGGGCGCGACAGCATACCCGGGTTGGACCGGCGACCCCTCGTTCGCCATGCTGTGGGCTTGGTGTCAGCGGTCGTCGCCGGACGATCGCCGTCAGCAGTCACCCGCGAGGCGCCATGAACGAGACCGTCCGGAGCCCGGCCCGCCGTGGTGGCGAGCGCCCGCACGGGCGGTTGCCGCGCGGTGGCGAGGTCGACCTGACCTGGATCGCCGTGAGTCATCGCAGCGCCTCCGATCTGGCGCGACTGTTGCCCTCGCTCGACGCGGCGCGCGAGGCCTGGGCGCGCAGCGGGTTCACGTGCGAGCTGATCGTCGTCGACAACGGTTCGGACGACGGCTCGGCGGCCTGTGCCGAACGTCTCGCGCCCGACGCCACGGTGGTGCGACACGAGCACAACCCGGGCTACGGCAGCGCGGCGAACGTCGGGGCGCGGCAGGCGCGCGGGCGCTGGCTGGCCTGTTCCAACGCGGACGTGCACGTGCCGCGGGGTGGACTCGATGCCCTGCCGGACCTGCTCGCGCGGCTCGGTGACGACGTGGCCCTGCTCGGCCCGCGCATCCGCCTGGCCCGAGGCGGCGTCGAGGCCTCGTGCGGTCACTTCCCCACGCTGGCGCGCATGCTCACGGGGCGCGTGCGGGACCCCGCCGACATCCAGCCCCACGACGCGCGCGTCGTCGACTGGCTCACGGGCGCCTGCCTGTTCGCGCGCCGGGAGGCCCTCCTCTCCGCCGGCGGCTTCGACGAGCGCTTCTTCCTGTACTACGAGGACGTGGACCTGGCCCAGCGCCTGAAGCGGACCGGCTCGCGGGCCGTCTTCCATCCCGACCTGCACGTCGTCCACCGCCACCCGCACGTGGTGCGCGGTCGCGTCGATGCCACGCTCGAGGCCGTGGTGCGCGCGAGCCGGACGTCGTACTTCCGCAAGCATCGCCCGTCCTGGGAGCGCTGGGCGCTGGCGGCGCTGCACAGTCTCGAGGCCCGGTTGCCGGTGCCGCGGGGCGTCCGGGTGCCGCTGCCTGCTCCGAGCCGGCTGGCGGGGCGCGCGGAGGCCTGACGCTCACGCGATCACTGCTCGTGCGGTCGCTAGCGGAAGTAGCCGAGGGCGCGCAGCTGCTCCCGGGTGCGCTCGTCGTACTCGATCGTGGGTGCATCGAAGAGCGGCGCCAGGGTGCGGCAGCGCGTGAGCAGCGCGGCGGCCTCGCGTGCCAGTCTGTCGGCATCGGCACCGGCGGCGGGGAAGATGTCGCGTGACTGGCCCGGGTCGCGCCGGCGGTCGTAGAGCCGGCTCGCGCCCGTCTCGAAGCGGTGCAGCAGGTGGAAGTCGTCGTCGACGACGGCGATCTGCGGACGCCAGGCGCCGGATTCGTCGCGGGCGGTGATGCACTCGGCCATGACGAACGGGCGCGCTGCGTGGTCGCTGCCGACGGCACGGGCGGTCGCGGGACGGGGTGGGCCGACGAGTGTTGCGGACAGGCTCAGGCCCTGCACGAGGGCGGCGGCGGCGGGGCTGTCCTGGCGCAGGCGGCCATCGGGGGACGTCGCGCTGCCGGGAGGCAGCCCGTAGAGCTCGGCCAGGGTCGGGCTCACATCCAGCAGGCTGACGACGCCGTCGGTGCGTCCCGGCGGCACGGTGCCCGGCGCCCAGACCAGCAGCGGCACGTGGATCAGCTCGTCGTACAGCGTCGTGCCGTGGCCGAAGCCACCGTGTTCGAACAGCTCGTCGCCGTGATCCGAGGTGAACACCAGCAACGTGTCGTCGAGCACGCCGCGCCGCTCGAGCTGGGTGAACAGCTCGCGCAACAGCTCGTCGACGTAGCGCACCTGGCCGTCGTAGATGGCGCCCATGAACTCGACGTCGGCGTCGGTCACCTCCACGTCGGGCGGCGGTGTGCCCTTGCAGTACAGGTCCCGCGCGCGACTCGTGACGAACATGTCCTGGTACGGGGCGGGCGAGACGTACGGGTTGTGCACGTCCATGTAGTGCAGGTAGAGCAGGAACGGCGTGTCACGCGGCTCGTCGAGCCAGTCGAGGGCGGCGGCGTTCACGCCGTCGCCGCGGGCGTAGTACAGCGCGCCCTCGCTCCGGGCGTAGCGCACGTCGGGGCTCGATGGCGTGCGACCGTCCGCCAGCGCGTCGGAACGCGGCTGCGACTTGGCGTGCGGGCCGCTCAGGTACACGTAGCTGTCGAAGCCCTGGTCGAACCCGAGACCCGGCGAGAGGTGCGGGTTGGTGACGACGGCGGCAGTGCTCCAGCCGGCCGCGGAGAACCGCTCGGCGAACGTCGTCGTGGCGAGCGGAAGGTTGGGACGCTCGATCGTGCCGTGGGTGGTGGGGTAGAGGCTGGTGAACAGCGAGGCGATCGAGGTGGGCGTGCGCGGGTAGGTGCTGAAGGCCGATGTGAACACGTGGCCGGCGCCGGCGAGTTCGTCGAGGAACGGACTGGTGGGGCGCTCGTAGCCCATGAAGCCCAGGCGGTCGGCACGCAGGGTGTCGATGCACACGACGAGCAGATTGGGTCGCGCGTCGGTCGCGGACGCCGTCGGAGCGGGGTCGACGTCGTGGTCTTCGGTACTGCACGCGACGCACAGCGAGAGCACCAACAGGAGTGCAGCGCGGGGAGCGAGCGCTGTCCTGCGGGCGGGTGCGGGGTCGGTGGGTCGGCGCGCGGACGTCATCCGTCCACCCCGCCGGGCTCCGGGAAGTCCACGGCGAGCAGCAGCTCGAGCGCGAGGGCCTGTCGGCGCGTCTCGGCCGGCTCGTCGCGCACGTCGGCGAAGACACGCGCCATGAGCTCGGGTTCGCCCGCGGCGAGTTCCTCGGCGCTCAGCAGATCGATCTCGGCGCGCACGTCCGCCGCGTCGGCGTGGAGTGCGTTGCGCAGCCAGACGGTCTCGCCTGCCGGCGCGTCTCCGTCCCGGGCGAAGAGGGCCGCCAGTGACCGGCGGGAGTAGCCGATGCGGTACGACCCGTGGTGGTCGCGGGCGCGTCGGGTGAGCGCTTCGTCGGCCAGGTCGGCGTCGCTGCAGAAGGGCACGAAGGTGTAGACGAAGCGCCGCGCCCGCTGCAGGAGGCCGCGAGCTGCCTGGCGGTCGTGCTCCAGGTGGGTCAGCAGCTCGACGTTGATGACCGCATCGAAGCGGCCCTGAGCCGGGTCGAGCACGTCGAGGGTCTCGAAGATCACGTTGCTCAGGTTCTCGCGCCGGGCGAGCTGCCCGGCGAGCCGTACGCGCGTGAGATCGATGTCGCTCAACACGAAGTCGATCCCGGGGAACATGGCGGCGAGTTGCAGCTCGGGCAACCCGCGGCCGCAGCCGACGGAGAGCACCGAGGTGATCGCTGCCCGCGACGTCATGTCCTCGAACGCGGCGACCACATGGGCGAACCGGTGGGCGGCCCAGCGCCGAGCGGAGAGTGCCTGGGTCCGGTAGGGCGTGGCCGTGCGCGCCAGGAGCTGGGACAGGCGCGGACCCCCCAGCGCCGCCGTCGCGTGGTGCTCGGCGCCGGCTGCGGCGTCGGTCGGGCTCGGCGCGACCTCCGCGGTCGCGTCCGTGCGGGGCGTCGTCGAGCGGCTCGCGGTCGTGGTGGCTGCCGGGGTCCGTCGTTCGTGGTTGGACAGCACGCGTCCGGCCGCCGCGGAGAGCGTCGGAGGATCGTCGTGACGATCGGCGTTGCACAGCCGCCGGTGGAGCGCCAGCTGAGCCGGGGTGAGGGCCTCGTCGAGTTCGTCCGCGCGACGTCGACAGCGGTGCAGCCGGGGGTCGACGAATGCGGCGGCAGTGGTCGGATCCGCGTCCAGCCCGGTGACTCCGAGTCGTTGCAGCGCGGTGGCCCAGCGCCCGGCCGCCGCGGCCGGGTCCGCGACGAGCTCGTCGTACGCGACGATCAGGCGCGGCAGCTCACGGGTGACGCCCAGGGCCATCACGTTGTACGCCTCCCACAAGGCCAGCGCGAAGTCCCGGGGGAAGTCGTTGCGGTGCGCCAGGCTGTCGGCCACCTCGAGCGGGTTGCGGTGCACGAGTACGATCAGCGGGTGCTCGACGACGCCCAGCCACTCCGGCAACAGCAGCGCGAGCCGTGGTTCCTTGACGACCCAGGGGCGGTGTCCGTCGAGTTCCGACACCAGGCTGCGCGCGCGGCGCCTGAACTCCCGTCGTGCGTCGGGTGGGATGCGGTCGCACGAGAAGCCCGCGACGCGATCCCAGTCGGCCGCGGCCGAGGCGAGCAGCGCGTCGTTGAGGCGGCGCACGTCACGGCGTTCGAAGAACCCCTTGGGGTTCTCCTCGTTTGCGCCGGTGGAGACGTCGTCCGGGCCGAACCAGCACCCGAGCCGATGCAGCAGGCCGGTCACGGCGGAGGTCCCCGAGCGGTGCATGCCCAGCACGAGGATGCGTCCGCTGGCGGCGACCGGCGGTGCTGGCGGCGCGGTCGGTCGAGTCACGGGCGGATCCCCGCGAAGCGTGCGTACTCGTTGAAGGCGCCGAGCCCGGGGCCACAGGCCTGCACCCGTCCGTTCTCGATCCAGAGCCCGTGGTCGCAGTGCTCCTTGAGGAAGGACACGCTGTGACTGCTCACGACGATCGCCCGCGCCCGCCCCATGAGCTCGTCGAGCCGCGCGGCGCTCTTGGTGCGGAAGCGTTGATCGCCGACGGCGAGGATCTCGTCCAGCAGCAGCACGTCCGGCTCGAGCACCGACGCGATCGCGAAGCCCAGCCGGGTGCGCATGCCCGAGCTGTAGTAGCGGACCGGCGTGGCCATGGTGGCGGCGTCGAGTTCGGCGAACTCACACACCTGCGGGTACAGCGCCTCGATGTGTCGCGATTCGAGCCCGAGCACCTTGCCCGCGAGCCGCACGTTGTCGCGTCCCGACAGGTGGTGGCTGGTGGCAGCGCCCAGGGACAGCAGCACGCTCGTGCGGCCGGCGACGGACACGCTGCCTTCGTCCGGGTCGTAGATGCCGGCGAGCATGCGCAGGAGCGTCGTCTTGCCCGCACCGTTGGAGCCGCACACGCCCAGGCAGGTGCCCGCGGGCAGCTGCAGGTCGACGTGTCGCAAGGCCCACAGCGAGCCGGGCTCGTCGTCGCCCCCGGTGGTCGTGCCGGGACGCGAGCGCCCGAACAGGTCGCCGAGCGCAGCGCGCAACATGGCGCGCCGGCTGCCGCGCAGGAAGCGGATGCCCAGGTCGCGTGCGTCGATCACGGGGTTGGTCGTGGTCACAGCATGCGCACCGCGCGGGGGGCCAGGCGGGTGAACAGTCCACGTCCGAGGAGCAGCAGCGCGATGGCCCAGGCGGCCGACCAGGCCAGGGCCTCCCAGGGGGGCGCCTGTCCGAACACGGGCCGTCGGATGCCCTCGAACACGCCCACGAAGGGATTGACGGCCATGAGCCACGCGAGCGTGTCGGGCGACAGGCGGTCGATGCTCCACAGCCCGGGGCTCAGGAACCAGGCGACGCGCAGCGCCGCCGACCACAGGTTGCCCGCGTCGGGCAGCAGCGTGGTGAGCGGGCACAGCGCGTAGGAGATGCCCATGCCCAGCAGCACGAGCGTGACCAGAGCCGGGATGATGCCGAACAGTTCGAGCCCGAAGGGCTGGTCGTAGAGGAGCATGAACGCGATCAGCACGGCCACGCCCGCCAGACCCGCGAGCCACGCCGCGGCCTGTTCGCTGAGCACGACGGTGTGGCGCGACAGCGGAACGGACGTGAGCATCGGGCGGTGGCGCGTGAACGCGGAGGCGCCCGCGGACGTGGCGTGCGAGAACGCGCGCCAGGGCACGAGTGCGCAGGCCAGGAACAGGGGATAGTCGGCGCCTTCGGGTCCCTCGCGCAGTCCGAGCCACTCGCCGAACACGAGCGCGTACACGCCGATCAGGATCAGCGGGTCGAGCAGCCACCAGGCCGCTCCCAACAGGCGGTCGCTCGTGCCGCGCCGGGCGGCAGCCAGCGTGAGTCCCAGGAACACCCGCCACTGGTGACCGCGCGCGGCGCTGCCCGTGGTGTGCTCGAGATCGCCGGGGCGGATCGCACCGGCCGGCGCCGCCGAGCGGTCGCTCACGGTTGCACGATCCGCTTCCACTCCGGATCAGTCACGGGCCGCAGGGCCACGAAGATCTCCAGGTGCTGGTACACCGGGCGGGCGAAGGTCACCTCGGCCTTGGGGCCGTGCTGTTCGCGATCGTACTCGCGCTGGTTCTTGGGCAGACCGACCGGGATCACGGCGCGGTGGCGGGAGTCCCGGATCGGGCCGCGGGGGCGCACGTGGTAGCGCAGCAACCCCAGGCGTTCGAACATGGCGAAGAAGTCGGTGCACAGCAGGTGACTCTTGTGCCCCGACCAGCGGTGGTAGTAGAGGCGCAGGCCGTGGGCCAGCAGCATCTGTTCGTCTTCGAAGGACGGGTGGTCGATGTAGAGGAAGTCGGTGCCCAGCTCAGCGGCCTTGCCCAGGATGCGTTCCACCAGCTCGAAGTCAGGCAGGTGTTCGAGGAACTGCATCATGGAGACGAAGCGCACCACGTCGCGGGTGGCGATGTCGAGCACGTCGCCCTGCACGGCGTCGAGCCCGCGTTGTCGCGCCGCGGCGACCTTGGTGCCGTCGAGGTCGATGCCCAGACCGCGCTGAACGTCGAAGCGGCGGGTGCAGTGATCGAGCGATCCCCCGGACGAGCAGCCGATGTCGAGGAAGCCGTAACGCTCCCAGTCGATGGCCGCGAGGGTCGCGGGCTGGTCGCCCGCGCCGGGCTCGGAACGATCGTGTTCGAGGGAGGGGTCCACGTCGGGCGCTCTCCGCGGCGTCAGCCGCCGGCCTTCACGCAGCGGGCGATCGAGCCGCCCTGGGGCATGGCGCAGCGCTCCAGGAAGGCGAGCTCGGGGAGTGCGTCGAAGGCGGTCACCGTCTCGAAGCGCTGCATCAGCATGTCGAGCCAGTCGTCGACGGCGTAGTAGCGGCGGTGATGGGTGTTCTCAGGCTTGTCGACACGGTGCTTGCGCAGCGGCGTGTCGATGAACAGCACGCCGCCCGGACGCAGCAGGGCGTGCAGGTCGTCGAGGAAGCGCTGGTCGTCCTCCACGCTCTCGATCGTCTGGAAACTCACGATCACGTCGAAGGTGCCCGCTTCGAACAGGTCGCGCAGTCCGGCGACATCGCGCGGGTGCCAGGTGAGGTTGGTGCGATCGTAGCGCTGGGCCGCCGTGCGCAAGGCCGCCTCGAACGAGTCGACGGCCTCCACGGCGTCGGCCACCGCAGCCAGCTTGGCGGAGCCGTAGCCCACGCCGCAGGCGCAGTCGAGCAACCGTGCAGGGCGCGTCTTGCCGGCCGAGAGCACACGCACGACCCATTCGTAGCGGCCGAGGTGATGCAGGTTCTGCTTGTCCTTGTAGTGACGCGTGTCGTCGAGCCCGGGCATGGGCACGTAGCAGCGACCGCTGCGCACCACGGGGTCGAGTGACGTGCGCCGCCACTGCTTGAACTCCTCTTCGCTCACCTTGCGCGGCAACCGCAGGGCGCGGCGTGCCGTGGAGGCGATCCGTTCGAGCATCTCCATCAACGTCTCCTCGCCCCTTGGGGACGGTCAGGCCCCGGCCCCGTCCTGGCCGGTGGTCTTGGATGATCGGGTCTGGGTCGAGCCGTCGGGCCGGCGCACGGTGAACACGGCGCCCGTGTGTTCGTCGGCGTGCACGCCCAGCGAGGCGGCGAACAAGCGGCTCGTGCGGCGGGCCTCGGCGTCACACGAGTAGTCCTGCGCCGTGTCCAGGCCGGCGAGGACGAGCCGCCGGCGCAGCGCCTCGTCGTCGATCACGCGCAGCACCGCGGCGAGCGTCGCCTCCCGCTCGGCGGGGTCGACCTGCAGGCAGTTCTCGCCGTCGCGCGCGTACTCGTTGATGCCGCCGAACTTCGTGAGCACCGTGGCGCAGCCGCATGCCATCGCTTCCAGTCCCATCCTGCCGAAGCCCTGGAACGACGACGTGTCCACCAGGATCGACGCCTCATTGTAGAGAGCCCGCAGCCGTTCGTGGGGCACGAGACCCAGGTCGGTGTGCTCGAAGTCGAGTTCGTGATCGGCGAGGTTCGTGCAGCCGTAGAAGCACACCTCCACCTGGGGCCGGGCGCGCTTGACGGCGCGGAAGGTGTCCACCAGGGCGGCGAAGCCCCGGCGCGGCGTGCGCGGACGGGCCATGCCGATGATGCGCATCGACCGTGGTGCGTCAGGATCCTGCGGGTAGAACAGGTCGAGGTCGAGGCCCAGGGGGATCTTGTGGCTCGCGTGGCCGCGTTCGGTGAGCAGGTCGGCCAGCCAGTCGGTCTTCACGATCTTGTTGGGGATGACGTCGTAGCTCTCGTGGACGGCCTGCGGCCCCTGCTTGTCGCGCTTGTCGAAGAAGCCCGTCTCGTCGTCCTGGACGAAGTACCAGGGCACGATCGCGGGTGCCTGGGTGCTCTCGCGGGTGCGGTCCAGGATCCGGCCGAGCTTGTGGGCTGTCGACCACAGGGTGGCGACGGCGATGTCCGTGGGCGGGAAGTCGGCGATCATCGCCTCGGCAGACGGGAACACGTACGGCTCGTGGTAGAGCATGTAGTCGCCGAGGTGCGTCTGATCGTGATCGTGGTGTGTGGCGATCTTGGCGTCCCAGCCCAGCAGGGTGAGCCGGTTGACCAGTTGCACGACCGAGAGCACGCCGCCCGAGATGGAGAACTTCTCGAGGACGTACACGATGCGCGGCCGTGCGCGGGAGACGAACCCGCGGGGGTGCGGCTGGGTGGCTTCGCCCCGGCGTACCAGACCGCGCTCGCGGATGACCGAGGTCATGCGCCCCAGTCCGCCCTGGTCGCGCACGTAGCGTCGGGCTTCGGTGGCCGCGTAGACGGGACCGCCCATCTTCACCCGGTCGACGAGTGCGGCCAGGATCGGCGGGGGGACGCTCCCGTCCATGCGCACGTAGGCCTCGCGCAGCGGCCGCAGGGCGTCGACGCCGTACCACGCGGCCATGGCGCGCTTGTAGTCGTCGCCCCAGCGCTGCATGAACAGGCGGTAGTTGCCCTCGCGGAACGTCTGGTCCTTGAAGTCCTTGAAGCTCACGCGGCCCCGGTGGTAGACGAAGGTGTCTTCGCTGCCGACCACGCGCCAGCCACGACTGCGCGCGCGCATGCACCAGTCACTCTCTTCGCCGTAACCTCGACCGAAGGCCTCGTCGAAGAGGCCCACGTCATCGAGCGCGCCGCGACGGAAGAGCACGCAGAAGCCGCCCACGGTGACGGCGTCGTAGCAGGTGCGGACGATGCGCCGACCCACGTCGGCCGCGTACTGGAAGATGTTCCAGCCCATGGGGACGCGCAGGGAGTGGAACGAGCACTGGTTGCTCATCGGCATGACGCAGCCGATCGTCGAGTCGCTGTCGGCTGCGTCGACCAGCCTGTGGAGCCAGCCCGGCGTGACCACCGTGTCGCTGTTGAGCAACACCACGTAGCCGCGGTCGGAGGCCTGCAGGCCGCGGTTGCTGTTGCGCACGAAGCCCAGGGCGCGATCGTTGCGCAGCATGTGGCGGGGTTGTTCGTCGGTGCCGCGGGCGACCCAGGCCTGCATGTGGCGCTGCACGAACGCGTCGCTTCCGTCGTCGAGCAGGGTGACGCGCAGGCCGGGGTAGTTCGTGAAGCGCTCGATCGACTCCAGGCATGGACGCAGCACGTGCCACTCGTTGTGCACCGGGATCAGCAGGTCCACCGGCGGCAGATCCGCGGCCGGCACGTCGCCCGCAGTCGAGCCCTGCGTGGAGGCCTGCGCGGCCGGGTCGGGCCGCGCTGCGGCGCTCGCCTGGGGACCGCCCTCCTCCACACCCGGGACGAGTTGGATCATGGGCCGCGTCGAGGTCACGTTGCCCAAAGGTGTGCTGCTCCCGAGTCGGGCCGGAGACGTCCGCCAGAGCGCGTGACGTTAACGGACGCCACCCCGCCGGACAAATCAGCGCCCGGGCCTACGGATGGCCGGGGAGGCACGACGGGCACAGGGCACGCCGGCCGGCCTGCGCGCGCGGCAGCGTGGATCGACAGGACGCCGGCACGACGGCTGTGTCAGGGCGTGGTGGCGCGTACCCCGTTGGTGGCGACCATGCCCTGGACTGCACCCGGGTCCACGATCCATGCCTGGAAGAACAGGTCCAGGCCGGACAGCAGGTTGCCGGGCAGCAGGCCCGTCGCTTCCCGTGACCCGTTGCCGTCGGTGAGCGCGCCGGCTCCCACGAAGTCGGGCGAGGGCACCAGCGTCCCACCGCGCAGCGGTGAGAACACGGTGCTCAACCCGGCGACGTAGAAGATGGGGGCGTTGGGCGGGCCGTTCTCGATCACCAGCGTCAGCGGGCGGTGGGGCAACAGTTCGCCCGAACCACCGAGCGAGGGCTCGCAGCAGCCGCCCGGGCCCCCGTCGAAGCTGTTCTCGAGGTTCTCCCACTGCGAGCCGTTGTTGCGGTACAGCGTGTTGCGTTCGCCGAGATTCGCGACGGCGATGTCCTCCAGGCCGTCTCCGTTGACGTCGCCCACGGCGAGGCCGAACGAGTTCTCCCGGTCGTCGAACAGGCGGCCGAACGACTGGCGCTCGAACTGACCCTCGCCGACGTTGACGAACATGCGGTTGAAGAGGCGGTCGAGGACGCCGCCGGCGTAGGGCGTGGCGCGGTTGGTGATGTACAGGTCCAGGTCACCGTCGTTGTCGGCGTCGAACCACTTGCAGCGGCTCGTCTCGCCGCGTTCGCTGGTGAGGCGCTTGTTGTCCACCAGCACCAGCAGGCCGTTGCCATCGTTCTTGTACAGGCGGTTCTGCCCGCCCTGGTTGTTGCCCACGAACAGGTCGAGCGTCCCGTTCCCGTCGTAGTCGGCGAAGTCGGCGCACAGCGAGTTGTCCGCATCGGTCGCCGCATCCCCGGTCAGGCTGCGGGTGAAACCGCCGCTGCCGTCGTTTTCGTACAGGAAGTTCAGCGCGCCCGGGCCGCCGCCGGGGTTGCCGCCGTGGTTGGGGACGTACAGGTCGAGATCATCGTCGCCGTCGACGTCGCCGAAGACCGCAAGGTGCGAGCGGCCGCCGTCGGACACGGCGTCGCCGACGGTCACGGCAGCGAACTCGCCGATCGTCCCGCCCTGGGTGCCACCTTGGTTCAGGTACATGAAGTTGTCGTTGTTCGAACCGTTGGACACGAACAGGTCCAGGTCGCCATCGGCGTCCACGTCCGCGAAGGCGCCGCCGCGCGAGTTGGCGTTGTCGGTCACCACGGGTCCGGTCGTGCGTTCGACGAAGTCTCCCTGCGTCCCGCCCTGAGCGCCACCCTGGTTGATGAACAGCGCGTTGGGGTCGGCCGGGTTGTTGAGGAAGAGCGCGTCGAGGTCGCCGTCCGCGTCGATGTCCGCGAGGCTCACGCCGCGCGTGTCGCCGCCGCTGCCCAGGAAGGCGGTCACGTCGAGGGCGAACACGCCGGTGCCGTTGTTCAGGTACAGCGCGTTGGGCAAGCCGGCGCTGTTGGCCACCACGGCGTCGAGGTCGCCGTCGCCGTCGATGTCACCGAGGGCGACGTCGCGCGACGGTGACGTGTCGACCACCAGGTCGTTCTCGGGGAAGCGGTCGACCAGCAGGGTCGACGGCAGGTCTTGCGCGCTCAGGCCGACCGCGAGCAGGGCGGCGAGGCCGATGCCTCCCGGCAGGCCGCGGCGCAGCAGGCTCGAGGGGTGGCGCGCGAACTGGGCCAGGAAGGTCGGGATACGGTTGTTGCGACGTGGTGTCTGCACGAGTTGCTCTCTCCAAGACGTCATCCGGCGCGCCCGCCGGCGCTCCGGAGCAAGACGGGGGTCATGTCCCCAGCATGACCGCAAAGACCCGATCTTAACGTGAACGAAACGTCAGTGGGGTGCGAGCTGGGAGAGCGCGGAGAAAGGGTGCGTCGGCGGGGGCACGCCGGTGGTCCGCACCGAAGCGTTGTGCTGCCACGGGTGGGCTGCACCTAGGGCAGCCGGGCCTGGAGCGCGTTGCTGGCTGCGAAGTCGTGGGGGCCCAGCGGGTCGTGGATCCAGACCTGGAGGAACAGGAGGCTGTGGGCCGGCATGCCCGCCGGGAGGTGACCGTCGAGTTCGAGCACGCCCGTCCTGCTGGTCCCCCGGCACGGGATGACGGCATGCGGCGCGGGCACCAGGGTGCCCCCCTTGAAGGCCGCGTGCCGCTCGTCGAGTCCGATGACCAGGCTGGCCGGAGCGTCGGCGGGAGCGTGTTCCACCCTCAGTCGCACGGGGGAGAGCGGACGCAGGTTGCCCGCCGCACCGAGTGTGGGCTGGCCGCCGTCGCCGGCCAGTCCATGCCCCAGGTCGACCCACTGTCGGCCGAGGTTGCGGTACAGCGCGTTGGGCTGACCGAGGTTGGCCACGGCGAGATCGAGACGTCCGTCCCCGTCGAGGTCGCCCAGCGCCGCCCCGTAGGACTCGTCTGCGTCGGTGGCGAGCGGACCGTGGTCGGGCAGCGAGAAGTCGGCGGAGCCCAGGTTGAGGTACAGCGTGTTGAAGGTCCCGGCGGTCGGTCGCGGTCCGAGCAACGTGGTGCGGTTCACGGCGAGCAGGTCGTCGTCACCATCTCGATCCACGTCGCCCCAGGCGCAGGCGGTCGTCTCCCCGCGGTCGATCGTCAGGCTGCGCGCGGACAGGGGCGAGAACGACCCCGAGCCATCGTTCTCGTAGACGCTGTTGTTCTGACCCTGGTTGTTGCCCACGAACAGGTCCAGGTCGCCGTCGTCGTCGACGTCGCCGAAGGCGGCGCACAACGAGTTGGCCCTGTCGGTGGCGATCGGGCCCTCGCGCACCCGCTCGAAGTTCCCGTCGCCATCGTTCAGGTAGTAGAAGTTGGGCGCGCCGGCTCCGGCGCCCATCACGCCCCCGTGGTTGGGGACGAACAGGTCGAGATCGCCGTCGGCGTCGACGTCGGCGAAGCAGGCACGGTGGGAGATGCCTCCATCGCTGACCTCGTCACCGGACGTGCGACGCACGAAGTCGCCCTGTGCCCCGCCCTGCACGCCGCCCTGGTTGACGTACATGGAGTTGTCGTTGTTCGAACCGTTGGTGACGAACAGGTCGAGGTCGCCGTCGGCGTCGATGTCGGCGAAGCTGGCGCCGCGCGAATTGGCGTTCTCGCTGGCGATGGCCCCGTCCGTGCGCCGCGCGAACTCACCCTGCGTGCCGCCCTGCAGGCCGCCCTGGTTGACGTACAGGAAGTTCGGATTGGCCGGGTTGTTGGTGACGAATACGTCCAGGTCTTCGTCGCCGTCGATGTCGCCCAGCGCCACGTCCCGGGAGAAGCCGCCGTCACTCGAGAGCGGGCTCGCCGTCTCGGCGCGGAAGCGGCCCGCGCCGTCGTTCCAGTAGAGCGCGTTGTCCTCGCCCAGGGTGTTGGCCACGACGATGTCGATGTCGCCGTCGCCGTCCAGGTCGCCCAGGGCGATGCCGCGTGAGTTGGCCGCGTCGGAGCTGGCCGCGCTGGGCTCGAAGCTGGTCAGCAGCAGCTCGGGAGGGAGCCGCTGGCCCTGACCCGGCGGCGACGCCGCGATGGCCGAGAGCAGGGCGAGGGGCAGGACGGGAACGATGAGCTTCACGGGGGGCTCCGGTCCGCGTCCAAGAGGGACGCGGCGGGGACCTCACAGAACTCTCACGCGTTCTTGGGGCGGGCTCGCGTGACGGCGGGCCCGGTGTCGGGATTCTCGTCTCGGCGGGGTGTGCCTCAGGGAGTGATCGCCGAGAGTGCGTTGGTCGCGGCGAGGCCCTTGGGTCCGCCGGCATCGGGGAGCCAGAACTGGAACGCCAGGTGCAGGCCGGACGGGACACCGGCGGGGATGGTCCCGCCCGCGTTGGCCTCACCGAGGGCGTTGCTCGCCAGGGCGAACACCAGGTCGGGGGCGGGCACGAGCACGCCGCCCTTGAACGGCATCTTGATCCGCGAGAGTCCGAGCACGAGCAGCGCGGGTGCCGACGGGGCCGCGTTCTTCAGCGCCAGGTTCACGGGCAGCCCGGCCATGAAGTTGCCGCTGCCGAACAAGCGCGGTGAGCCCGTGCTGCCGGGCAGCACACCGCCGTGGTCCTTCCACTGACGGCCGAGGCCGCGGTACACCGCGTCGGGCTCGTCGAGTTTCGCCACGACGATGTCGAAGAAGCCGTCGCCGTCGAGGTCGCCCAGCCCGAGCGCGTGGGTCTCGCCCACCTCCGTGGTCAGCGGACCCAGAGCCTGCGGGACGAAGTGGCCCTCGCCGTCGTTGAGGAACAGGCGGTCGAGCTGGCCCTGGCGGCGGGACACGAGCAGGTCCATGTCGCCGTCGTAGTCCACGTCGCCGAAGCGGCAGGCCTTGGTCTCGCCGCCCTCGGCGACCAGGGGTTCGGTGGTCACGGGGGTGAAGTCGCCCCGGCCGTCGTTGAGGAACAGCCGGTCGTCCTGACCCTGGTTGTTGCCCACGAACAGGTCGAGGTCGCCGTCGCGGTCGATGTCGGCCAGGCCGGCGCACAAGGAATGGCCGTTGAGGCTCACCACCGCGCCGGTGAGGACGGGCGTGAAGCCGCCCAGGCCGTCGTTGAGGTACAGGAAGTCCAGCGCCCCCGGACCGCCCACCACGCCACCGTGGTTGGCGACGAACAGGTCGAGGTCGCCGTCACCGTCGATGTCGCCGAACGCACCTTCATGGGAGACCCCGCCGTCGTGCACGACGGCGCCGTCCAGCACGCGGACGAACTCGCCCTCGGTCCCGCCCTGAACGCCGCCCTGGTTGACGTACAGGAAGTTGTCGTCCTCGGAGGAGTTGGCGACGAACAGATCGAGGTCGCCGTCGTTGTCGATGTCGCCGAACGCGGCGCGGCGTGAGTTGGCATCGTCATTCGAGACCACGCTGGTCTCGTTCAGTTCGAAGACGCCGGTGGCGCCGCCCTGCGCGCCGCCGCGATTGACGAACAGCGAGTTGGGCGAGCCGGGACCGCGGGTCATGAAGACATCGAGGTCGCCGTCGCCGTCCACGTCGCCGAGAGCCACGTCGCGTGTGGTCGCGGCCGTGTTCACGAGCGGTCCGACCGTGGCGCGGCTGAACTGCCCGGCGCCGGTGTTCCAGAAGAGATCGTCGTTCTGGTTGCTGCCGCGGGCGACGAGCACGTCGATGTCGCCGTCGTTGTCGAGGTCAGCGAGTTCGACGTCCCGTGAGGCGCCGGCGTCGACGCTCAGCAGCGAACCGGGCACGGCGCGCATGAGCACGTCCTCGGGGATCGTCTGCTGGCTGAGTGCCGCGGGGCACAGGAGTGCGAGGGCGACGGAGGAGGAGAGTGCGCGGTGCATGGAGAGCCTTCCGTGGGACGGCGGGGGATGCGGTATGGCGCGGTGGGGGATGTCTTGCTGGTCTACGGGGTGATCACGGTGACGGCGTTCGTGCACGAGAAGCCGTCCGGCCCGCCGGGGTCCGGCATCCAGGCCTGGAACGTCAGCTCGAGCGAGGGCGGGATGCCGCCCATGACGATGCCGCCGAAGACGGCGTTGCCGACGCTGTCGGTGCCGTTGACGAACAGGAAGTCCGGTGCGGGCACCATCACGCCACCCTTGAAGGGCGCGAAGATCGTGCTCAGTCCGAGCACCATGAAGACCGAGCTGCTCGGGGCGCCCTGCTCGATGCGGAGCAGGAACGGCGAGCCGGCGATCAGGTTGCCCGAGCCGCTCATGCGCGGCGTGCCCATGGAGCCGTCGAGTGCGCTGCCCTCGTCGGTCCACTGCGGGGCGATCACGCGGTAGAGGAAGTTCGGCTCGGCGAGGTTCGCGAACATGATGTCCGCCTGGCCGTCGCTGTTGAGGTCGCCGACGGCCACGTTGTACGAGTCGCCAGCGTCACTCACGAGCGGTCCGAAGGCCTGGATCGAGAAGGCTCCCCGGCCGTCGTTCATGTAGACCATGTTGTGGTCGCCGACCTTGTTGGCGACCAGCAGGTCGAGGTCGCCGTCTGCGTCGATGTCGGTCAACAGAGCGCCCTTCGACTCACCGGCGTCGTCGACGATGCTGCGCGACGGCACGCTGATGAAGTCGCCGCCACCGAGGTTCAGGTACAGGCTGTTGTCCTGGCCTTGGTTGTTGCCCACGAACAGGTCGAGGTCGCCGTCGTCGTCGAGGTCGCCGAACGCGGCGCACAGCGAGTGGTTGACATCGGTGGCCACGCGGCCGAGCACCACGCGGGTGAAGTTGCCGCTGCCGTCGTTGGTGTAGAGGAAGTTCACGTCACCCTGGCCGCCCACGACGCCGCCGTGGTTGGGCACGAACAGGTCGAGGTCGCCGTCGTTGTCGATGTCGCCGAAGCAGCCCTGGTGGGAGACGCCGCCGTCGCTGACCACGGGGCTGTTGGTGACGCGCGCGAAGTTGCCTTCGTTGCCGCCCTGGGTGCCGCCCTGGTTGACGTACAGGAAGTTGTCGTTGTCGGAGGAGTTGGCCACGAACAGATCGAGGTCGCCGTCGCCGTCGATGTCGGCGAAGGCCGCCCGGCGTGAGTTGGCGTTGTCGATCGCCACGGGGCTGCTCTTCACGCTCTCGAAGGTGCCCTCCACGCCGCCTTGGGCACCGCCGCGGTTGACGTAGAGGAAGTTCGGCTGGGCGGGGCTGTTGGCGACCAGGATGTCGAGGTCACCGTCGCCATCGATGTCGCCCACCGCGATGTCGCGCGAGTTGCCGCCTTCACTCACGAAGGGGCCGGTGCCGGCCCGGGTGAACAGGCCCTGGCCGTTGTTCCAGTAGAGCGAGTTGTTCTCGCCCGCGGTGTTGGCCACCAGGACGTCGAGGTCGCCGTCGCCGTCCATGTCCGCGAAGGCCACGTCGTGCGAGTTCTCGTTGTCGGAGGCGATGGCGGGGCCGAGGACGCGACCCACGAGCAGGTCCTCGGGGACGTTGTCCTGCGCCGCAGCGGTCGTGACGAGCAGGCTGGCGATCAAGCTGAGCACGGAAGTCGGCACGGTGTGTCTCCCAGGCGTCGGCGCGGTGAGGCGTGGCCTCCCGCGATGTGGCACGCGGCTCCCTCGCCGCGATCGAGGCGCTTCAACGCCCGACACCCCGGTTTCGGCCCCCTCCACGCGGCGTCTTGAACCAATTCCCCCTCCCGGCGAGGGGCTCACGAGCCCACCCAAGCGGTCTTCAGCGGCGGATTCGGGCCTCAGTCGGGGCTTGGGAGCGGTTCCAACGAGGAGGGCCGGGGAGGGGGCCGGGACCGGGGGGCTCGCCGATCACGCGGCGGCGGCGCACGAAGAGGACCACGCCACGTCCCTTGCGGGAGCGCGGCGCGATCTCCACTCAGTGCGCGGCCGACTCCAGGACGCGCGGGACGATCTCCTCGAGTGAGCGGATCACGTGCGGTGCGTCGGCCGTCGTGCCGGTGCGGTCGAGGAGCAGCGCGTGCCAGCCCGCGCGGCGGGCCCCGGAGAGGTCGTTGTGGGGGTGGTCGCCTACGTGGAGCAGCCGGTCGGGGGCGGCGTCGAGCAGGCTCGACGCGTGCTCGAAGATGGCGCGCTCGGGCTTGGTGGCGCCGATCTCGGCGGAGATCACCACGACCTCGAAGTAGCGCCTGAGTCCGAGGCCGTCGATCAGCTCGTGCAGGCGTGGGCTCCAGTTGCTGATCAGGGCGAGTCGCACACCGCGCTGGGTGAGGTCGTCCAGAGCCGGCAGCGTGTCCGGGAACAGGACGAAGCTGTCGGGTCGGGCGAAGGCGTCGGCCAGGGTGGCGCGCACGTCGTCGGCGTTGCCCGGGAGTTCGAGTGCGGCCAGCAGTCGGCGGATGAACTCGAGGAACCAACGGTCGCTGTAGCGCGGTTGGCCGTCGATGGGGTCGGGGACCTCGTCGTGGAGCGAAGCGCGCAGTTGCCCCAGGCGTTCGAGCGTCACGTCGCTGCCCATGGCGCGCAGCACGGTCAGGTACATCTCGTCGCGACTGCGCCGCTCCGTGAACAACGTGTTGCCGGCGTCGAGGGTCACGATCGTCGCGGTCATTCGCGCAGCTTCTCCAGCAGCAGCAGTCCGTCCCGGTGGGTCGGGTTCTGGGTCAGCAGGCGCTCGGTCTCGGCCAGCGCGACCGCCAGTTCGCCCAGGTACCAGGCGGACCGGGCGCGGAAGTAACGCGCCGTCTCGTCGCGGGGGTTGAGCGCGAGGTAGGCCTCGAGGTCGTCCATGGCCTCGTCGTGCTGGGAGGACAGGGCTTCGCACAGACCGAGGTTGCGCAGGGCGGGCAGGTTGCGCGGGTAGAGTTCCAGGACCCGTCGGAAGGCCAGCGCCGCGCGCCCGTATTCTCGCGCGCGGCCGCGGATCACGCCCGCGTCGAAGTGTGCCGTCCAGTCGTCCGGCTCGTTGATCGCGCGCTTCTCGATGGCGTCCAGCGTGGCCGGGTCGATGGGCGGCGCTGCCGACAGCTGTGCGTCGGGTGCGTCGGGTGTCACCAGCCGCTCCAGACGCAGGCCGCTCCAGCTGGTGGAGATGGCGACGGAGGCCCACAGCAGCGCGGCCACGACCAGCACGAGCGAGCCGCGCGGTACCGCGAATCCACGCGCGGGCGAGAAGGACAGCAGCATGCCTGCCACCAGACCGACGATCATCGGCGAGATGCCGAAGCGCAGGTCGGGGGAGATGAAGGACTGCACGAGGGCGCCGGCCAGGGCGGCTGCGCCGGACGTGACCAGCAGCCGGTCGGAGTCGTCCAGCGCGGAGCTGCGCAGCAGCGAGATCACGGCCCGGACCAGGAGCCCGAGGGGGATCAGGAACGCGACCAGCCCGAGCCAGCCCAGTTCGACCAGGACCTGCAGGGGTTCGCTGTGCACGTCGTTGATGGTGTGGGAGGCGCGCGGATAGAAGTCGAGCAGTTCGGTCGAGGCGTAGGGCAGGAACTCCACCAGGAACTGACCCGGGCCCACGCCTGTGGGGTGCTCGGCCACCATGGCCAGGCTGTCGCGCCAGATCAGGGGGTGAGCCGACTCGCGCCCCAGGTCCGGCTGCTTGAACACGAACAGCGCGCCACCGAAGACGGCGATGGCCAGCAGCAGGCCGACCCGGTGACGACGGGTCGGCGCCAGCAGCGTCACCCCGGTGAGCAGTGCCACCAGGAAGCCGAGCCATGCGCTGCGCGTGCCGGTGGTGAGCAGGGCGGGGAGGCAGAAGCCGGCGGCGATCGCGTGCAGCCAGCGGGTGGACCCGCGGGAGTAGGTCGCGTGCAGCACCAGGAACGGGAGGACCAGCACCAGGTAGGCACCCAGCATGACCGGGTTGCCGAAGGTCGAGAAGGAGCGCGGCTCGCGGTCGATGGGCAGCTCCAGCACTCCGGCGAGGTTCTGGGCCAGGGCGTGGATGCCGACCACCAGCGAGACGGCGCCGATCAGCATCAGGGTGGCCCGCCGGGCCGGTGCCCAGGCCAGGGTCGAGCCGGCGGCCCAGAGCGCGGCGGGGAACAGCACGAGCCGGCCCACCTCATCGCGGGCGAGGGCCGCGCTCGTGGGATCGCCGAGGGCCAGCCAGCCGATGGCCACCAGGGCCGGCCCCAAGCTCGCCAGCAGCAGGCCCGGGTGCGGGGCCTGCAGGCGTCCCCCCAGGGCCTGGCCCAGGAGCACCGCCGCCCCGGACAGCAGCAGCAGGCCGCGTGACCAGAAGAGCTTGGCCCGGAAGACCGCCTCGTCGGGTACCAGGGCCGCCGTGGCGACGAACGCCAGCAGCAGCCCGGCAGCCAGCAGGAGGCTTACCCCGGGGGGATTCTCACGTAATGCGGCGCGCGAACTCACGACGGGGTATCGAAGCATGCCGGGCGGCGTCAGACATCATCCGGGTCGCCGTCAGTTCCCGATCCGCCCGGCGTCCGCGGGTGGCCCCGGCTACCCATCTAGACCATTCGATACGCCTCGGTTAGCCTGATAGACCCGGATCTCGCGACCTTTCCCGATCGCCCGACGTGCCCCACGCAGGTTTCACCGGAGGGGCACGGAAGGCGCAGTCAGAGCCCGTCAGCCCTATGAACCGACACCATGAACCCGTCTCCCTGGGCGCGCTCGCGCTCACCATCCTCCTGGCGCTGCCCATCGGGTTGCTCAGCATCTTCTCGACCACGACCACGGGCGAGCAGGTGGACCTGGCTGAGACAGTCTTCGTAGGGCGGGTCGTCTCGCTTCAGGTCTCGCTGAACCCGGCGCGCACGATCGTCGCCTTCGACGTCGAGCGCAGCCTGATCGGCTCCGCCACCTCAGGCTTCGCGGCGTCCGGTGCCGCGCGATACCAGTTCAAGGGCAAGCCGGCCTTCCGCGTCGGCGAGGACGTGGTCGTGCTGCTCACGCGCGATGCCGGCAGTGGCGCGAGTGAAGTGCTGGGCCAATACGTCATCTCCAAGAACGAGGCGACGCTCGAGAGCGAGGTGCTCTCACCCGTGACGGGCATGGCTGGGCAGGGCGTGTACGAGCACGGCGGCGTCAGCTTGGAGACGTTCGAGCAGGCGATTCTCGCCCGGCGCGGCTTCCCCATCACCGCGCCGACTGGCGGGGAGCCCACGATCCACGCCGGCACCGCGCAGGATCCGCTCGAGCCCAACGACAGCCTCGGCACGGCGACCGGCCTGATGCTGCCACCGCCCACACTCGTGACCGGTATGCCCCTGTGCGTCACCGGGCTCACGATCACGGCCGGGGACCTCGACTACTTCTCGTTCGATGCGAACCCGCTGACCGTGCTGCACGCGCGCACCCAGCCCCCGGCGAACATCACCGGAAGCAGTGGTCTCGACACGGTGCTCGGCCTGTTCGATGGCGTGTCCGGCGACTTGCTCGCGGTTGATGACGACGGCGGCGAGGGGAGCTTCTCACGCCTCACGAGCACGCTCGAGGCCGGCGGTCCCTACGCCGTGGCGGTGGCCAGCGCGCCCGATACCGACTTCTCGGGTGACGGCACGACGGAGGGCCCGTACGAGCTCAAGCTCGAGCTGGAGCTGGGCGCCTACCTCTGGAACACGGTCGATCTCATGGCCGGCGTCTCGCTCGATGGCACGTTCATCGAGGATCAGGTGGGCTTCCGCTGCATCGGCGGCCAGGACGTGCTCTCGCCCGGCGTTCCAGCCGACGGCTGGAGCGTGGCCTACAACGTGCAGGAACGCCCCGCACCTGTGACCGGGATCTTTGGCGGCGCCGGTGATCAGCTCAGTGATCCGGGCTTCACCGACGAGCTCTTGCTGAAGTCGTTCCAGTTGGGCGGCTTCATGGACGGGAGCGGCAACAACCGGCGCGGGTTCGGCGAGTCCCGAGCGCTGGTCACCTACTCGACCGACCCGGACGTCGGGGTGGGCATCGTGCACACCTACCGCTGGAGTGTCGGATCCGACACGGTCGGTGGCGACGTCAACGTCCAGATCCCGGCGCACCAGGCGGCCATCACCGAGGTGGCCTACAACCGCGTCCTCGACGTGGACCTGTTCGGCACGGGACCGGATCAGTTCGAGTGGAGCTTCGACCCGGGTTCGAGGGTCAAGGCCTTCGCAGTCGACACGGCAACCAACGTGGGCAACCTGACGGTTCCCGCCCAGTCCAGCGGGTCGGTGACCGACGACATGCAGATGGCGCTCTTGATCGAGCACGGCCGAGGCGGCGACGTGATCGTCGACGGTCGTCGCTACGAGACGCTCTACGATCTCGGCTTCACCATGGTCAAGGAGCTGGCGAGCCGGGACGATGCCGTGGCTGCGGCGCGTGACAACCTGCTGGCTGCGGGGCTCCGCACCTGGGTTGTGGCCGCCGATCAGGACCCCGATAGCGGGACCTGGGCTGCCTTTGGGGCTGGCCTGAGCGACTGACCGGGCAAAGGGCCCGCCAAAGGCCTACTGGTTCGCGACCGCAGGGACGCCGTCGATGGGCGGGATCCGTGGGCGTCGTGGCCCGCCGGCCGGTGGTCGAGGACGCCGAAGCCTGGCCGGCGCCGGACTGCTCGGGCTGGGCGGTTGCCGTAATATGCGCATCTTGATAGGTTCATGCGCATGACTTCGTCCCAATTCGAGACGATCCTGCCTGACGGGTGGCCTCGGCCGAGCGGATACGCCAACGCCGTGCGTGTTCCGGCGGGGCACGATCTGTTGTTCCTCGCCGGCCAGATCGGGTGGGACGCCAATCGCCGGCTCGTGGGCCCGGGCTTCATGACCCAGTTCGGCCAGGCGCTCAGGAATTGCGTCGAGTTGGTCCGGGCCGCGGGAGGAGCACCCGGTCACATCGTCCGCTTCACGATGTTCTGCCACGACAAGAGTGACTACATCGATCGGTTGCGGGAGGTCGGATCGGTCTACCGCGAGATCATGGGTGACCACTACCCGGCCATGAGCCTGGTGGAGGTGGCCGACCTGGTCGAGGACGGGGCGCTGATCGAGATCGAGGCGACGGCCGCCATGCCGCCGCAGGAGCCGGGGGGGCGCTGATGCCACGCAGTTCACGAGGAAGCCAGGAGGCTCGGCGACGCGCCTTGCGGACGCTCCTGAAGCGTCGCCGCATCCGCACCCAGGAGGAACTGGCGTCCGCCTTGCAGGAGCGGGGTTACGGGATCACCCAGTCGAGCCTCAGCCGGGACCTGATGTACCTCGGGGCCCGCAAGGTCGATGGGGCCTACCGTCTCGTGGGCGATGGCGAGGAGGTCGACGATGTCGGTCAGAGCTATCCGACCCTGGCCGAGTTGCAGCCCTTCGTGCGGGGTGCCAAGGCCGCGGGTCCGCACCTCCTGGTGGTCTCGACCCGGCCGGGCCTCGCTCAGACCGTTGCGCTCACGCTGGACTCGATGAGCATGCCCGAGGTGATCGGCACGATCGCGGGGGATGACACGGTGTTCGTCGCCACACCCTCACGCCGCGCCCAGCGCAGCCTGGAACGCAGGTTTGCGCACCTGATGGGCACCGTCATGGAGCAGGCCGCGTCCTGATGCTCCCCGGGGCCCTCGTCCCGGTTGCGGCTGAGGGGCTCGTCGCGCCCGGGCTGTTGCGCCAAACGAAAGCGCCCGCACGCGGCGAACCGCGTACGGGCGCTTCGGTGCTGCTTGACTAACCCGCTGGGGTCAGTCGCGGTCGAAGCTGAAGTAGTTCAGCGTCAGCAGCGTCGAGGCGAGGTCGAAGACCTCCCACGTGTTCAGCCGGGCCATTGCGCCCAGTCCGACCCCAATCGTGCCTGAGAGGTCCCAGGCGCCGTTGTTCTTCCAAGCTGCGAGATCGGGCGCCTCGAACGTGCCATCGAAGATGCCACTGTCGAAACCAAGCACGCTGATGTCGGCGTAGTCGAAGATGCCGAGCCGCGCAAGGTCGGTGAGCTTGATGTGCCCACCGAAGCCGTAGTCCATGCCAATGTTGGCATCGACCGTGTCCCACAGGTCCTCGAACGTCTCAGGGATCCAGTACTGGATTCCCATTCGCTGCTCTTCGAGGGTCATCGTGTTCGTGGTCGCCGAGGGCACCGAGGCACAACCCACGGCGCAGAGCAGGGCAACGCAAAGCAAGAGCCTCATCTCTTCACTCCTACGTGTTGCTGAGCCGCCGCAGGCCCGATGCCTGTGGCAAGATTGCTGGGACCATAAGGCGTCCGATTCAGGGGTGGCAAAGGTTTATGGAAATTCTTGGGAGCCCTTCGGAAACTTTTAGCGTTTTCCGGTAAAGGTCTTGCGGCGATTGCCGAAGCGCGGCGATTCGCCCTAACTGCGATTGGGGGGCGGTCCAGGGGCTGCCCGTGTGGGTGCGGGCGACCCCTCAAGCGGTCGCTTGGACGTGGTCGATGGAGAGGGCGATGGATGCCACTCCCCGATCGCCAGAAGCCCCCTCAGAGGGGCCGCTTGCCGGCCGTAACGGCTCTTTCCCGCCTCGCGGGGAGCAGCGCTCAGCGGCCACAGAGCCCCCGTCCGCCACGGATCCTGCCCCGACGACCCTGCACGTCCGGGCCGGATCGGTCCGGGTGGCGCTGGCCTTCGACGTGGTCGGGGAGCAGGCCGACCCGGTGCCGGTGGCGCCGGTGCCCGGGGCCGCCCCCTGGTGCCTCGGACTGGTCCAGCTCAACGGCCGGCTGGTCACGCTGATCGACGCTGGCCGGCTGTTCGGGAGCGTGCCCACGTCGCCCGGCGCCCTCGTCCGGCTCGAAGGGCTCGAGGTCGAGACCGCCCTGGCCGTGGATGAGATCGTCGGATTGCTCGGCGACGAGGACCTCGGCGCAGCCGACTTCTTCTTCGATCGCCGGAGCCTGGCAGCCCACGCGGCCTTCCAGGCGGGAGCTGCCGCCCAGGGCAGCCGGACCGCGACGTCCTCGGAGGCCGTCACGTGATCCGTTGGTTGAAGCGCCATACGAGCATGCGCGGGCGGCTCAGCATGATCCTGATCCTGCTGCTCGTGCTGCCTCAGTTCGCAGTGGGCTACGTGTTCACGCGGGCCATGGAGACGCGGCACGATGAAGTCCGCGTCGCGCAGGGCGAGGGGGCCAAGGCGGCTCTCGGTCTGCGCCTGGAGGAGACGCTCGCGGCCTTCTCCAACGGGCTCCAGAGCGCCCTGACCGACACGGCCCTGCGCCTGAGCAGGACCCGCGTCGCGACTGGCGACGCTCTCGCAAGGGCCTTCAAGGACCTGCCGGAGGCTCGCAGACCATCCTATCTGGGGCTCTGGCGGGCTTCGGACGGCTTCGACCCGCCGCTTGCCTCGTCCCAGGCCGAGCGCCTGGAGGCATGGGCGCACAAGGGGCGCCCGTTCGCCGGTCACGCGGTGTTGCCCGCTCTGGACGGGACGCCGGCCGACGAGTTGTTCCAGTTGGTCCTGGAGCCGCTCTCCGGCGGCAGCGTCGCGGTGGCCCTGTTCGGACTCGACAATCACGAGGGTGGGCTGGTCGAGGCCATGCCCCTCGGTGATCCCGTGCTGCACGGGGTCACCGCGCGCGACATCCCGGTCGCGGTGGTGGACGCCGGGCACGACTCGATCGTGATCGACCCGGACATCTGCGCCACGTTCTGGAAGCGTGTCGAGCACCCGGACGCCGACGGTGGCACCGAGGGCACCTGGATCGATGCGGACACCGGTTTCAGCGCGGCGCCTCTGCTGGGCTTCGCGGGCAAGCCGGTGGGCTTGGCCTTCGTCCAGGCTTCCGTCGGCGACGGCTACGCGGACCGCGTGGCGGCCGGCGGGACGACCGAGATCGGCGCCGGCGAGATCTACAATATCCTCGGCTGGATCGTCCTGGCCGGCGTGATCCTGGCGGTCGGGCTCGGCGCGGTGGCTCCCCAGTGGATCTGGAGCGACATCCGCGACTCGACGGATCGCATCTTCGGCTCCGTCGCCCGTCTGCGCGAACTCGTCGGCCGCAACGGGCGGGCCCTCGACGAACAGCTCACGGCGGTCACCAACCTCACGTCGTCGGTGGACGCGCTGGCCGATGCCTCGACCTCGATTCGAGACACGACGCAACAGATGTCACAGAGCGCCGAGCAGTCCGCGCGTGTGTCGCAGTCGGGCAATCGCTCGGCCGAGACGGCGCAGCGAGCCGTTCTCGACGTGCGCGATCAGGTGGGCGAGATCAGCGATCTCATGGATCAACTGGGACATCGCTGCCAGGAGATCGACGGGATCCTCGAGTTCATCAACCAGATCAGCGAGGGCACCAAGAAGCTCTCGGTCAACGCCACGATCTCGGCTGACGACCCGGGCGCCGCCGGCAAGCAATTGTCCTACGTGGCCGGCGAGATCCGCGAACTGGCCGAGCAGGCGCTCGACTCGACCCAGGACATCGAGCAGCGCATCAAGGAGATCCAGCGCTCCTCCACGCGCACGATGGCTGCGACCAAGTCCGGCCGCAAGGAGGTCCAGCGCTGCCTCGAGTCGTTCGAGGAACTCGAAGAGGCCTTCGCGCGCATCCTGCGCTGGGTCGACGAGACGACCCAGTTCGCCCACGGTATCGACGTCTCCACGGCAACCCAGTCGAAGGCGCTGGACTCGGTGTCCGGCTCGGTGACGGCCCTGGAGCGGCGCGCTGCGGAGAACGAGAGCAACTTCCGCGACATCGAAGACGCCATCGACGAACTCGCCTCCCTGGGCGAGCACATGATGGAAACCTGGAAGGTGGGCTGATCATGCCGGCCGCCATCGACCCCACGTTGCTGCGCATCTTCGAGACGGAGCTGGCGGAATCGCTCCAGGTCATCGAGGCCAACCTGCTGCGCATCGAGCAGGAAGACCCGGAACGCGAGGCGTTGCTCGAGGACATCCTGCGCCTGGCCCACGACCTGAAGGGCAGCTCGCGGGTGGTGGGCCTGGAGCAGATGGGGCACCTCTCGCACGCCATGGAGACCTTCGTCATGCCGTGGCGTGACGAGCACAGCACCGCGGCCGAGGCCGTCGGGCTCGTCCTGCGCACCTGCGACCTGCTCTCGGAACTGACGGCAGTGCCCGGCGACGAGGCGATCGAGTCCCGAGCCCAGGAGCTGATCGAGGACCTCGAGAACGGTGCGACGGGGCCCGCGCCCGCGGCGCCCGTCCCGGTCGAGCAGCTCGAGCCCGAGTCCCCACAGTCCCCGCCGGTCGCACCCACGCCGGCCGCACCCACGCCGGCCGACGAGCCTGCGCTCGGAGCGACGGGGCAGGCGCCGTCCGACTCGTCGCTGCCCGCGGGCTCGCCGAACGGGTCCGTCGAGGCGGGGGAGCAAGCGACGACCGAGCGCCGTGCGACCACCGACCGGCGCGACGGGCTGGACGATCGGCGCGGTTTGGATCGCCGCGACACGCCCCCGCGAACGGGCGACCCACGCGGCGCTGACACGCTGCGGGTCCCGCGCGCGAACATCGACGGCGTGGTGGACGGGGCCGCCGAGATCCTCGCCGACGCCTTCTCCGCCGAAGCCCAGCTCAAGGGGCTGCGCGGCGCCATGCGGCGCCTGGCCACGGTGACGTTGCCCGACGATGCCGACGGTGAGATCGTCCGCGTGCGCAACGAGTTGCGGGGTGCCGTGTACCAGCTCAACCCGATCCTGCGCCTGCTCGAGAAGCGCGCGCGCGATCTCGTGGACCGATCGCAATCGCTCTCGCTCGTTCCGGTCGCGCCGTTGGTGGTGCACCTCGAACGGGTTGCTCGCGACACCGCCCGCGCGCTCGGCCGCGAACTCCGCACTCGCGTCGACGGGCGCGAGGCGCTGCTCGACGTGATGTTGCTCGAGGCACTCAAGGGGCCGTTGACCCACGTGTTGCGCAATGCCGTCGACCATGGCATCGAGCCGCCCGAGGAACGCGTGGCTTGCGGGAAGTCGCCCCAGGGCAGCATCACGCTCGGCATCGCCGTGCGAGGCGACCGGGTCTGCGTCACGGTGGAGGACGACGGACGGGGCATCGACACCGCCGCCGTTCGCGGCAAGCTCGGCGCCCAGGCCGCGGGGCTCGACGACGAGCAGTTGTGCCGCGCGCTGCTCACCGCCGGCATCTCCACCCGGGATGAAGTGACCGAGTTCTCCGGTCGTGGGATCGGCATGGGTGCGCTGGCAGCGACCATCGAACGCATGCGCGGCGACGTGCGCGTCGAGTCCCAGGCCGGAGCCGGCACGCGCATCGAGTTCGAACTCCCGCTCCGGCTGTCGGTCGTGGACGGCCTGCTGGTGCGCGTGGGGGACGTCGGCATGATCCTGCCCAAGAGCGGGCTGGGGTCGATCGGTCCCGACGACGGTTCCGCCCGGCCGCTGGCGGAGGTGCTGGGCTGGTCCAGCTCCGGCACGTCTCGACACGGCGAGCCGCGACAAGTCGTGCGCCTGAGTGACCGAGAAGGAGACGTGGCCGTGGCGGTGGACGCGATCGGGGACTTCATCGAAGTCGTCAGGAGACCGATGGGGAACCACCTCGGTCGCGTGCCGCGCGTAGACGGGGTGGCGATCCTGCCCCAGGGGGATCCGGCGCTGATCCTCGACCTGCGCGAGGTCGCCGCCGCAGCCCGAGGGACGACAGAGACGCTTCAGCGGTCCGCGCCGGCGGTGCACCGCGTGCTCCTGGTGGACGACAGTCCGACGTTGCGCGCCCAGCTGCACGGCGTGCTGACCGAAGCCGGTTTCGACGTCGTCCTCGCTGAGGACGGCCGAGCCGGAGTCGAACGCTTCGAGGAGACGGTGTGCGACGCCGTCGTGACCGACGTGCAGATGCCGCGACTCGACGGCTTCGGCGTGCTCCAACTCCTCGCCGACCGTGCACCCGTCGTGCTGGTCACCAGCTTCCCCCAGGAAGAAGGCCGTGCGCGCGCCATGAGCGCCGGCGCCCTGGCCTACCTGCCCAAGGATCCCCACGTCGGTGAACGCGTGGTGGAGACCCTCACGAACCACCTCTCACTTCATCCAGGGAAACCGTCATGACCATCCGCGTCCTGGTTGTCGACGATAGCGCGACCATCCGCTACACGTTGACCGAGCAACTGCGCTCGAACGATATGCACGTCGAAGAAGCACGCAACGGGGGCGAGGCGCTCGACAAGCTGGCGCCCGGCCACGGTTTCCACGTGGTCATCTCCGACTTGAAGATGCCCGCCATCGACGGGCTGACGCTCGTCAACACGATCCAGCGCGCCGGCCAGTTGCGCAATCTGCCGATCCTGATCCTCACGTCGAGCACGGCGGACGAGGACCACGTGCGCAACGTCGAGGCCGGGGCTGCGGCGTTCATGACCAAGCCGTGGAACGAGAAGGTGCTGATCGCGACCGTGCGGCGCCTCGCCGAGCAGAAGGTGCGCACGGACTCGCTCGAAGAGGCGTCCCGCACCGATCCGCTCACGAGTCTCGCCAACCGCCGCTTCGGAGTGGACCGCCTCAACGAGGAGATCGCTCGCAGTCGGCGCTCGGGTGACGGCCTGGCCGTGGCCCTGCTGGACATCGATCACTTCAAGCGCATCAACGACACGCTCGGCCATGGCGCCGGGGACGACGTGCTGCGCCAGATGTCGGACAAGTTGCGGGAGGTCTCGCGCCTGACCGACGTGGTCGTGCGCTGGGGTGGCGAGGAGTTCCTGTTCGCGTTCCCGGGGACGGCGCTGGAGGACGCGGCGATGATCGTCGAACGCTTCCGGGTGCACCTGGACGTGAACCCGATCCAGCTCACCAACTCCGAGGCTGCCGCGCTGCCCGTCACGATCTCGGGGGGCGTTGCGGAGCTCGAAGAGAACGACACGCTCGAGTCCCTGGTCGAGCGGGCCGACGACGCGCTCTACAAGGCCAAGGAGAGCGGGCGCAACCGGTTGCTCATGTGGCAGCTGGGCCAGTTGCGGCCGGTCGTCGCCGCCGCCTGACAGACGGGCCGGTTGCTCAGATGTCCGACGGGAAGCCGGACGGGCGCATGGTGTTCCAGCCCTGGCCGTCCATGGGTGAGCCGTCGGGGTTGCTGATGCGCAGGTCGACGTTCATCGAGTCACCGAGTTGGGGCGCGCCGCGCCCGAGCTTCAGCAGCACGACGTCGAAGGCGCCGGTGAGACGCACCGGGATGCGCACCTCGCCCCAGGTGCCGGCGCGCGGTGCGGGTGCGTCCACGATCAGTGCGCCGTCGAAGTGGGCGCTCACACGGCCGCGGTGCCGCAAGTGCAGGACCGCGTCCCGGTCCGGCCATTCACCGTCCTCGCCCATGCGCTGGACGAGCGTGAAGAGGTAACCGACGGCGGGGCCCTCGCGGTCGTTCAGCAGGGCGTCGACGAGCGTCTCGTCGGAGGCGGAGCCGAAGCCGCGCCAGGCTCGGCGTCCGGCCTTCTGCTTCGTGAAGGTCTCGCGCAGGCCGGCCTCGTCGATCCAGGTCTGTTCGAAGCCGCTGTCCTCGGGTGGCGTCCAAGTGCCCACCACGAGACCCTTGGCCAGGGGCGGGCAAGCGGACGACGCGCGCGGCAGGTCCGCCGTGTTCGCCGCCGATCCGGTCGGGCTCGAGGCCGTCTCGTTCGTGTCGGACGCGACCTGCGCTTCAGCCCCGTTTGCAGTCCCGGGGCTGAGGGCGTCCGCCGCCGGCACGCTGTCGGTCGAGTCGTCGGACGGGTCGGCCGCAGGGCCGCAGCCCGTGAGCAGTGTGGCCGCGGCGAGCAGCAACGCGCGGGACATGGTGGCGGGAGGCATCACGGATCAGGCCACGGCCTCGGCGTAGATGGGTTGCTCGCTGAGTTTTCCGGACTGGCCGAAGAAGCGCACGGGGTTGTCCCACACCAGGCGTTGCACGGTGTCGTAGTCGAAGCCGGCCTGCTCCATGAGCACGGCCAGCTTGGGCACCGAGAGCGGATCGGACGGGCCCCAGTCGGCCGAGCTGTTGACCAGCATCCGTTCGGTGCCGTACTGCTTGAGGATCGTCACCGCCCGTTCCGGCGACAGCTTGGTCACCGGGTAGATCGTGAAGCCGCACCAGTAGCCGGCGTCGACCACGGCGGCGACGGTCTCCTCGGTGCAGTGATCGATCTCCACCAGGTCGGGGTCGATGCCCACGTCGCGACAGTTGTCGATCAGGCGCCGGGTCCCTTCGAGCTTGTCGACGTGGGGCGTGTGCACGAGCACCGGCAGCTTCTTCTGCTTGGCGAGCTCGAGTTGTTCGAGCACGAGCTGCTCCTCCACCTCGTCGATGGCGTCGTAACCCACTTCGCCCAGGGCCGGGCACAACGGGTGATCGAGGTACTCGGGCAACTTCGCCATGACCGCTTCGCGGATGGCGGGGTTGTGCCCCTCCTTCGGGTTGAGCGCGAAGGTGCAGTGGTAGTTGATGCCGGCTTTCGTCGCGCGCGTGTGCTCGAATTGGATCAGGTGTTCGAAGTACTCCAGGCACGTCTCGGGGTGCTGGCGGGTGTACCCGAGCCAGAAACCGCCCGGCTCGATCACCGAACGAATACCGGCCGCCGCCATCTCCGCGTAGTCGCGGGTGTTGCGGGAGTACATGTGGATGTGGGGCTCGAAGATCTTCATGGGCGCACCCGGGAAGGCGGAGGGTTCGGAGGAACGGGTCGATGGGCGCGGCGCTTGAAGCGGCGCGAACCGGTCACGACCGATGGGGGTCCCGGGGGCGGGGAGGAGCGCCGGCCGGAGCCAAGCCGGCATTGTAGACGTTCATTCGGGTGGCGTCTGTTCAGTGCCCGTCGCGTCGGTCCCGGGCGGCGGCTCGGACGGCGGCGATGTTGCGCAGGAAGCCACCCTTGCGCGCGCGCTCCAGGGGGGTGCTGCCGAAGTGCCGCCGGAAGGATTCGTTGGCCAGGCGCTCCAACTCGTCCAGGTCGGGGGCCGTGAGGTCGTCCCGGGGGCTGAACGCCGGGGGCTCGGCGGGTTGCTCGCCCGGGGGGGGGCCTTGGGGGAGCGGACCTGCGAGGCGGCCCCGCGGCGGATCGACCGATCGGGCGGCGGCGGCTCCGGGCCCGGGAAACGGGCAGGCCGTCAGGCAGTCGTCGCAGCCGAAGACGCGCTGGCCGAGGGCCTGGGCCCAGGTGTCGGGCAGGGGGCCGCGGTGCTCGATGGTCCAGTAGGAGAGGCAGCGGCGCGCGTCGAGGCCCTGCTCGTCGAGGGCCTCCGTGGGGCAGGCATCGACGCAGGCGGTGCATGTGCCGCAGCGCTCGGCCACCGGCGCATCGGGCGGGAAGGCGACGTCCACGAGCACCTCGCCCAGCAGCATCCAGGGTCCCAGGGTCTCGTCGAGCAGCATGGTGTTGCGCCCGATCCAGCCCAGCCCCGCGCGGGCCGCGAACGCCCGCTCGAGCAGGGGCGCGGTGTCGACGCAGACGCGACCGGTCATCCCCGGGGTCAGCTCGCGAGCGGCGGACAGGCCTCGCTCGAGAGCGTCGCGCAGCGTGTGGTGGTAGTCCTCGCCCCGTGCGTAACCGGCGATGGGTCCGCGTGCGTCGGTGGCCGGGTACGCGACGGCGGTGCAGATCACCGTCCGGGCGCCGGGGAAGACCGTGGCCGTGTCGGTGCGCCGGGCCGGCTCACGCGCGAGCCACTCCATGGAGGCCTGTCGCCCGGCGGCGACCCACGGGCTGACCCGATCCTCGACCGGCGCGGCGTCGGTGAAACGCACGCGACTCAGGCCGTGCGCGAGGAACACCTCACGCACACGCTCTCGCGCCTCGATGCTCGCGCTGGTCATGGCGGGATCGTAGCAGTGCGTTCGGATCGCCGTGGCCGCGTGTACCATGGCGCCATGGATGGTCGTCTCCTCGGCTGCCTGCTGGTGTTGCTCACGAGTTGCACCGGCGAGTCCGCTTCCGACGAGGCGGGGGCCGGCCGCTGGCCGCTCACCGTGCCCGAGCCGGGTGTGTTGGGGTACGTCGCGGCGCACCTGCCCGAAGAGGGCCTCGTGGCCCTGAGCCGGGCCCTGCTCGACTGGTCGCCCGAGGGCCTGGGCGGCGGACCGCTGTTGCTGGTGCCCCTGGACCCTTCCGCCCTCGGTGGCTCCGCCGCCGTTGTGCTGCCGATCCGCAACGACGACCTGTTCTGGTCCTCCCTGCAGCGTTGGCCTGCCCTCACGGCGCTCGGCGAGGATCGCTTCCGGCTGGCGATCGCACCGGACTCGGCGCTGGGCATGCTGATGCTCGGCGCTCGCGGCATGGGTGCCACGCCCACCCTGGCCGGCGCACTGCGCATGCTCGGCACGCTGGGCACGCCCGTGCTGCAGCTGCACATCACCACCGACGGCGAACGGGCGTGGATCATGCCGTCCTTCGAGGCGGGAGGCGTGTGCCGCAACGTCGTGCGCCGCATCGAGGGATTGGCACCCAGCGATCGGCTCGAGCTCGTCGTCTCGCTCGATGCCGAACGGGTGCGCACGGCCTACCACGAGGAGATCACGCGCTCGCTCGCGGGTGTGCAGGGGATGCTGGCGACGGCCGAGGCCATGGCCCGGCGCGAGGGGGCGGACGTGGGGGCCGGGCTCGACCCGGAACTGCCCGAAGCGCTGCTCTCCATGAGCGGCCTGCGCGAGTTGCGCAAGCTGCAGGTGCACCTGCGCGGCCCGTCGATGGAAGTCGGCCGCAGCCAGTTCGTCGCCCCCGATGAGCGGGGCGCGGTGGGCGATGTGATCGCGTCGGCGTTCGGCGCGGCCGGCGTGCCGGCGTCCCTGGACGTCACGGCCACGTGGAATCCGGATGCCGCGCTGCTGGAGCTGTTCGGTGCCCTCGAACCGGCGCCGCCGGTCCGTGGCGTCCAGGCTGCATTCGGTCTCGACCACGGCCGGGCCGCTGCGGCCTTCGAGCGCTGGTGGGCGCCGGCCCGAGCGCTCTCGAACGACTCGCTCTCCTGGCTCGGCGCCTCGCACGCGGTATTCGACGCCTCAGCTGCGGTGGAGGTCGTGGGGCCCGGAGCCGCCGCGTACTTCCTGGTGCCCTGGGAAACCGGTGACGACGTGGGCGTCGAGCCGCCTGCGTTGCCCTCACTCGCTTTGCTGGTCAGCACGCGCGCGCCCCAGGCCTACGACCCGCGCCCGATGTTGGAGGAGTTCGCCGCCGCTCTCGACGACGTGCCCGGGGGGCAGGCTGGCGGGATCGAGGACAGGCCGCGCTTCGTCGCCCGGCCGGACGGGCGCTTCGCGTTGGTCAGCGGGAGCCGGGTGGAACTCACGACGGGTCGCACGGGCGATGTGATCTGGATGGCACCGGGCGACGTGGAGGCCCCGCCGTCGCTCATGTGTCGTCGCGTCGAGGAGGCCGTCGCCGAGGGCGTGCGGGACGACCCGCTGGTGTGGGCGGAGATCGACCTGCCCGAGCTCGAGGGCCGGATGGAGCTCGACCGGATCGACGGTGGCGTGCACGTCACCTGGAGGGCGGCGGCCCGGGACGACCGGTGACCACGCGCCTGGGGAACCAGCGGCTCTTGCGACAGGTCGTGTTGCTTGTGCTGGCCGTCGCGTGCGCCACCGGGGCGGTCATCGTGTCGCGCGTCGACGGCATCGACAGCGTGCCTCTGCTCGACTCATGGCGTGGAAAGCACCCCGACGTGCGGACCCTGTCGCCCGCCGAGCGCGACGCTTTCGATGGCTTGCTCGCGCCGGCCCGGCGCGACGATCTGCTGTTCCTGTTGGTCGGGCTGGCCGCCGGGTGCACGCTCCTGTTGTGGAACGAGCGCTGGGCGCGGACGGGCCCGGCGGGAACCTCCACGGCGACCGGACACGGCGCCGAAGACGCACGGGCAGACCGGGGCTGGGGGCCGCTGTTCGTGTCGGTGATGGTGTGGGGCGCGCTGGCGCTGGGAGTCTGGCGCGTTGCGGCCTCGGTTTCCGACCAGCGCGAGGCGGCGGTCCGTGCACGCTGGACGCTGAGCGACGACGCCTTGCACGTCGTGGCCGGCCCGCTCGAGGACACGCTGCGCGCATGGCGCGACACCGTGCCCGAGGACGAAGCAGTGATCCTGGTGGGCACGAACCAGTTCCTGTGGAACATCACCGCCTGGGTCCTCTATCCCCGCCCGATCTACCCGCTGCTCCACGAGGTCCCCCCCGGTCTCGACCGGGCCGCCATGCTCGACCTGGCGCGGCAGCTCCCGCACGGAGCCGAGCACCCGGGGCGCTGGATCGTCGATCTGGCGGCACTCGAGGGCGGCGACGATGCCCAGACGCGCGGACCGCTGCGAGTCGACGAATGAGCCTGGCTGTCGGAGCCCTGCACGTGCTGCTGCTCACGGCGGCCGGCTGGTGGCCCACGGGGGCACTCGCGCCCGCCTGGTTGGGTGGCGCGTGGTGGGCGCGGGCGTGCCTCGCCTTCGCGCTCGGCGCCGCGCTGACCGGCTGGGTGCAGTTGCTGCTGTCGGTGTGGGGTGTCCCGTCCACGCTCTGGGTTCCGTCGGTGCTCGCGGTCGTCTCGCTCGGGGC
>JAJDEQ010000163.1 GCA_029259695.1 Planctomycetota bacterium | reverse complement strand
CAACGCCCGTGGCCAGGAGGGGGTGTCCTGGAACCCGCCCACCGAGGTCATGCGTTCGATCCTGATGGAGAGCAACTTCTCGCTGCCGCGCGCCATGCTGCTCACTCTGGGCACCCACCGAGCCGAGCCGTGGGGCTACGTCGAGCTGTTGTGGACGAAGACCTCGGCCTTCTTCAACGGGTACGAGATCCCCAACAACGTCAACTTCTACCTGCACCGCGCACACCTGCGCTCGCTCCAGGTCGGCTTCGTGTCGGTCAGCTTCCTGGGCCCCGCAGCCCTGCTCGGATTGCTGCTCGCCATCCCGCGCCGACGACGGCTCGCCGTGCCCTACCTGCTGCTCGGCGCGCTGACGGCCTCGGTCATCGCGCTGTACGTGCTGGCCCGCTTCCGCCTGCAGGTGCTGCCGCTGATGGCCGTCTTCGCGGCCTACTCCATCGACTGGTTCCTGGAGGCCTGGGCGCGACGCCGTTACGCGCCGCTCGGCGTGGCGGGGCTGACCTTCGCCTTGCTGGCCGCCTGGTGCATGGGCGAGCAGCCGGCCGCCTACACGACCGTGAGCAAGAACACGGCCGTGATGATCATGCACCTCAAGGCCGGCAACCTCGACCAGGCCATGCGCTACCGCGACCTGCACCGCACGAGCCTGGAGCAGTCGGGCCTGGAGCTGGACGAGAACACGCTGGTCAAGCTCGCCTCGCTGGAGCGCGCCTTCGAGTTCTTCGACACGGCCCTCGTGCTGCCCGAGGAATCGGGTGAGCACCACCTGGCCATGGGCAACGGGTACACCGAGCTGCTCGAGGTCACCAAGCGGGGCGAGAAGATCGAGATCAGCGACCTGGCCCGGGCGTCGTTCCGCAGGTCGCTCGAGATCAATCCGCAGATCAAGGGTGCGCACTACGGACTGGGCCTGGTCGACGGTCGCAACGGCGATACGCCCGCGGCCCTGACCCACTACCGCGACGAGGTCAAGCTGCACCCCGACCACGGTCCGGCGCTGCGCGATGCGGGACTGATCCGCTTCTCATGGGGGGAAGGGAGTTACCCCGAGGCGCTGCAGTACTTCGAGCGGGCGCTGATGGCGGGCGAGCGGGATCCGCGCGTCCTGGCCTGCGCCGCGCGGATCGCCGTGGACACTCTGATGATCGGTCGCGAGATCCGGCTGCCCGACACCGATCCGATCCCCGCCTACGATCCCACCCTGGCCCTGCTGCGCGCGCGCCGCGCCCTGCAACTCGCCCCCGACGACCCGATCGTGATCGAGCACGTCGCCACCGTCTTCTACGCCAACAAGCTGTTCGCGGAGGCCATCGGCTTGCTCGAACGACTGCGCGAGGAGCAGCACTGGCGCACGGGTGAACTCACCGCCCGCATCAACGCGTTCGAGCAGATCCGCGACAACCCCCCGCCCCCACCACCGCCCCCGGGCGACCCCGACGAGATCGACCCCGACGAGATCAACCCGAACGAGATCGACGCGGACGCGGGCGAGATCGACGCAGGCACCGACGACGGCACCGAGGCGACGCCCGCCAACGACTCCGACGGGTAGCTGCGGCCCGGGGTGGGCTGCTCACACCCCAGGGGCAGGCGGCCGCGGGGGGAATGGCGGGAGCGCATGGGAATCGAACCCACCCGGGGACCTTGTCAGCCCCCAATCTGGTTTTGAAGACCAGTAGGCACACCAGCACCTTGCCGCTCCCATGGGCCCCTGGCCGCAGCGGCGAGGCCGGATTGTAGCCGTCAACGGCATCGCACCGCCACGGTCAGGGACCGCGCGTGCCGTGCCGCGAGCCGCCAGGTCTTCCCCGCGGCCCTTGTCGCCGACCGCACCGCAGCCGCGCGAACTGCACCTGCGCTGCCCCGGCGAGGCGCCGCGCCATCCGACCCGGCTCCGGTCCCCATCGTCGGTCCGGTAGGATGTCGGCCCCGATCTGCGCCCCGCCGGCGCCACCCGACACCCGCAAGGCCGCACACGTTCCCCCGGACCGTTCGGCCAGCAGACGAGCCCCATGCCCGGCCCCCACGACCTGCACTTCATGAAGGCGCTCAAGGCGCACCGCGCCGGCAACGTCGAAGGCGCCCGCCAGATCCTCCAGGCCATCCTGGCGGAAGACGCCGACCACAGCGACAGCCTCGAAGTGCTCGGCATGATCCTGTCGGAGCAGGGCGAACTCGACCGGGCCATCGAACTCACCGAACGGCTCGTGGGTCTGGCGCCGGAGTCGATCATGGCCCACGCCAACCTGTCGCGGTACTGGATGCTGAAGGGCGACAAGGAGACCGCCGAGGAGTGGCAGGCCAAGGCGCGCGTGCTCGGTTGGAAGGAGGAGATCGGCCGCAAGGGCGGCAGCGCCACCGGCACCGGCGCGACCGAACGCCCGGTCGACCCCGACGAGGTAGCGCGTCAGGAAGAGACCGTCAGCGGCGACCCCGACAACGTGATCGCCCGCATGGCACTGGCCAGCAGCTACATGAAACTGGAGATGCCCGTGAAGGCGGTGGGACACCTGCGCGAAGCCCTCGCACGTGACCCCGAGATGTCGATCCTCTATCTCAACCTCGGCAAGGCTCTCGAGGCCGCCAACATGCCCACCGAGGCGATCGAGATCTACGCCGCCGGCGTGCCCCGTGCCGACGAACGCGGCGACCTGATGCCGCGCAACCATATGGCCTCACGCCTCGCCGACCTGAAGAAGCGCCAGGCCGACAGCGCCACCTGAGCGGCGCACGCGCCAGCCCCGTCCATCACCCCACACCCTCGACCGACACCGACCGTCTCCCGTCCAGCCACTGGGAACCGCCCCGATCGCCATGATGACCAGCCCCGCCGCCGCGCTCCTCAAGGGCGCCCCCGTCGCCAAGCGCATCAAGGCCCAGGTCAGCGACGTCGTCGCGTCGCTCGACACGCCGCCCTGTCTGTTGAACGTACTCGTGGGCCACAACGAAGCCGCGCTCAGCTACCTCGGTTCGATCGACAAGCTGGCCGCCAGGCTCGGCATCGATTCGCGCCGCGTGGAACTGCCGGCCGACGTCGACACCGAGGACCTGTGTCGCGCCGTGACCGAGCAGGGTGCTGACCCGAGCGTGCATGCGCTGATGGTGCAGTTCCCACTGCCCAAGGGCCTCGACCGGGCCCGCGTGGCCGCGTGCATCCCGCCCGCGAAGGACGTGGACGGCGCCACGATCGAGAGTCTGGGTGCCGTGCTGGCGGGCCAACGCAGGCACACCGCTCCCGCCACGGCCGCCGCCGTCGTGGAGCTGCTGGCCAGCGAACCGGCCTGCGACCCGGAGGGCAAGGACGTGGTCATCATCGGCCGCAGTCTCGTGGTCGGCCGCCCGCTGGGCGTGATGCTCGGGGGCCCGGGCTCCACCGCGAACGGCACGCCGACGATCTGTCATCGCCGCAGCCCCGACGTGCCCGCCAAGGCGCGGCGCGCCGACGTGCTCGTGGTGGCTGCCGGTGTGCGCGGACTGGTCACGCGCGAGTGGGTCAAGCCGGGCGCCGTCGTCGTCGACGTCGGCACCCATCCGATCGAGACCGAGGACGGCTGGACGCTCGTGGGCGACGTCGACCCGACCGTGGCCGAGGTGGCCGGTTGGTTCACGCCCGTGCCCGGCGGTGTGGGTCCCGTCACCAACGCCGTGCTCATGCGCCACGTGGCGGCCGCAGCGGCGCCCACGCGCTTCGAGTCAGCCTGGTGACGCCACCGGGTCACCACGTGCGTACGTTGGTGACCCTGGTCCTGATCGCGACACCCCTCGCTGCCCTGCAGTCCACGCCGCGACCGCTGAAGCAGACGGAAGTCGTCGCCCCCGGACCGAGCGAGGAACGGGTGCGGGAGATCGTGCGGGCGTTCGAGCGCTTGCGCTCCCAGAACGGCCTGAGCGGGATCGTGCTCGCCGACCTGAAACGCCTCGTGGGTCTGGACCACCCGCGCATCGTGAGTCTGGCCCTGCGCGTGTTCGAACGGCGCGACATCCCGCTCTACCGGACCGCCCGACAGATCCTCGCCAGCGTACGCAGCCCCGCGGCGCTCCAGAGCCTGCTCAGCGACGGCGTCGAACACCGCGACCCGGAGGTGCGCGCCAACGCGATCGAAGCCCTGGCGGATGCACGCCCGGTCACGGTCGACTGGCGCGCCCCCCTGCGCGCCGGCCTGGCAGACCGTGATCCGCGCGTGCGCGCCGCGGCCCTGCTCGCGGTGGGCCGCACCCGCGACGACGTGCCCCTGGAGCGCATCCTGCAACTGACCGCGGACCCGGCACAGACCGTCCGGCAGGCCGTGGCGCCCACGCTGGTGCGCCTGGTGGGCGCCCGCAGCCTCGGGGTCCTCGATCAGCTCGTGCGCGACCCCGCATGGCGCGTGCGCCTGGCCGCGATCCGCGCTCTCGCCGACCTCAAGAGCCGTGCCGGCGTGACGCGCCTGATCGAGGCCCTGGGTCGCGAGGACGGTCGCCTGCGCGAGGACATCGTGCCGCTCCTGCAGCGGCTCACCAGCCAGTCGTTCGGCGCCGACAGCGCGGCCTGGTTGCGCTGGCTCGAACGCGCCCCCGAGAGCTTCCTGCAACTGGCCGACGACGCCGTGCTGTACCCCACCGGCGGGCGCTACGCAGCCGACCCCAGCTTCCGCAACTACTACGACGTGAGCACGGCGTCACATCGCTTCGTGCTGGTCACCGACCGATCGGGCAGCATGGGCACCCGCGCGCCCGGCGAACCAACGACCAACATGGGCCTGGCCATCGAGGAACTCGTGCGCCTGCTGGGCAGTCTGGACGAGACCTTCGCCGTGAACCTGATCGCCTTCAGCGGCAAGGTGGACGCCTGGCGCAAGCAACTCGTGGTGGCCGACACCCGCGGTCGGCAGGGTGCGATCAAGGAGGCCCGGAGCTACAAGCCCGACGGCAACACCAACGTCTTCGGATCGATCGAACTCGTGATGGACATGGCCGAGGAAGCCATGCAGTCACGGGAGGACGGCCGCTACGGAGACCACCTGCACGAACTCGACACCGTGTTCCTGCTCTCGGACGGCATGCCCACCGCCGGCGACGTGACCCACACCGACGTGATCCTCGAGTACGTCGCCGAACGCAACCGCCGACTGCAACTGCGCTTCCACTGCATCTCCTACTTCGGTCGCCTGCCCGGCGGCAACTGGTTGCGCGAGCTGGCGCTGAGCACCGGCGGAGCCTACGTGCACAAGAGCTGGTGACGCTGCACGGCCCGACGAGGCGCCCGAGAGCTCAGTCATCCACCGGGAAGCGCCATTCCACCGCCCCTCCGCCGAGAGGGTCGCCGTGGACGGGGCCACGATCGACGGGGCCACCACCGGAGGGGATCGTCATGGCCCGGCCGAGCCGACGTTCGTCGGCGCCCCGGGGCGCGGCCCACACGTCGACCGTGCCCGGGAACAGGTACCCGAAGTCGCCCACGCCGTCCTCGTCGGTACGCACCAGGCAGATCAGCGCCTGACGTCCCCCACCCGCGTGCGTGAGCCGCACCCGCCAGTCCACGGCGGGTGCACCCGCCGCCTCCAGCCGCACGCGCAGGCGGGCGCCCGCGCGATCGCGGAGATCGAAGACGCGCGGCTCGGCGCCGCCCGGGGCGCTCGTCCCCATGGCTTGCAGCCGGGGGCCGAGATCGCCGTGCTGGATGTGGAGGTCGCTGGTGCCGCACTCGGTCTGGAGGCCGAGGAACACCTCGAAGGGCTCGTCCCGCAGCCCCGGCAGGGCGAAGGCACCGTCGTCGTCCAGCTCGGTCCGGTGGGCCAGCAGCGGTCGCTCGACCGGACGCAGGAACACACGACTGTGCGGCGGGTCCAGGCCGGTGGGCAGCAACACCTGCCCCACGAACTCGATGCCGGTGGGCAACACGATGAGGTGTTCGTCGCCCGTGGCGGCGGCCCAGACGGGCGCGCCGATCACGTCGTGGAGCGGCGTGCGCATGGCGCGCAGCGACCAGGGGCCCGGCGAGAGCGATTCGAAGGCGAAGCGTCCGTCGGTGTCGGTGACCGCCGAGCGAACCTCGAGCGCGTCCAGCTCCGCGTAGGGCCCATGGGCGAAGACCATGGTCGCCCAGTACTCACCCGCCGAGACGGGAACGCGCTCACCGAGCGGTGAGTCGTGCAGACCCACGTGCACGTCGGCACTTGGGCGCCCCCGTTCGTCGACCACCCGCCCGCGGAGGGCCAGCTCACCGCGCAGGTCGATCTGCAGCAGGGCGCGCTCGCCGGCCACGAGTTGCACGGCCTCCTCCGCGGGGGCCATGTCCGGCGCGGTGACGCGCACGCGCCAATCGCCCGCAGCCAGTCCGGTGAACTCGTAGCGCCCGCGCGCGTCGGCGCAGGTGTCTGCGCACAGTGGCACCTCGGCGCCGTCACCCCGCACGGGCCGCAGGCGCACGCTGCACGTCGTCACCGGTCGCCTCGACACGTCGTCGGTCACGGACAGCAGGAGGCGGCAACCCGCCCCGTCGGTGGCGGGATCGGCCGCTGGTGGATCGGGCGGCGAAGCGATCACCGGCGCCGCGAGAGGCGCGGGCTCCCCTGGGTCGGCCGGAGCCGGCGGAGTGGGCGGACGCACATCGGTCGTCGGCCCCTCGGTGATGACGCCGCGATCCCCGCCGCCGCTGTCCCCCAGATCGCCCCCCAGGCTCCAGCGCACCGCGACCACGACGACGACCAGCAGCGTCAGCGGCAGCCACCGTGATCGCCGAGCCGAGTCCAGCGCCACGGTCAGGCCCGCAGTTGCAGGTTGCCCGCCCCCGCGAGCACCTCGCCCACGCAAGCCACCAGCACGTCGCGTGCCTCCAGTTCGCGCTCGAGCGCCTCGGCCCGGTCGGGGTCGACGGCGATCAACAGGCCCCCCGAGGTCTCGGCGTCCGCGGCCAGCCGTTGGTCGGCCTGGCTCACCTCGGGGGCCACGCGCAGGCGCTCACCCAGGTAGTCGAGCGTGCGCGCTGCGCCACCGGACACGAAACCCTTCTCCATCCAGTGCCGCGCGCCGGGAAGCAGCGGCACGGCGGAGGCGGAGAGCACCACGTCCACGCCCGAGCCGGCCGCCATCTCGCCGGCGTGACCCAGCAGGCCGAAGCCGGTGACGTCCGTCGCGGCATGCACGCCCACGACCATCATGGCCTGGGCGGCGAGGCGGTTGAGCGCGCCCATGGATTCGCACATGGCGGCGAGTTCGTCCTCCGACAGCTTCCGCTTGCCGGCGGCCGTCGTGAGGCAGCCGCTGCCCACGGGCTTGGTGAGGTACAGCCGATCCCCCGGCAGCGCACCGGCGTTGGTCACCTCGGTGCCGGGCTTCAGCGTGCCCGTGACGGCCATGCCGAACTTCACGCCGGTGTCCTTCACCGAGTGACCGCCGAGCAACATCGCGCCCGACTCGCGCACGGCGTCACCGCCGCCCTCGAAGATCGAGCGCAGGACCTCGAGCGGCAGCTCGTCGGACGGGAACACGACCATGTTGAGCGCGCTGAAGGGCACGGCGCCCATGGCGTAGAGATCGCTGAGCGCGTTGGCGGCAGCGATGCGCCCGTACCACCACGGGTCGTCCACCACGGGCGGGAAGAAGTCGATGCTCTGCACGATCGCGAACTCGTCGTTGAGACGTGCCACGCCTGCATCGTCGAAGCCGCTGGCGTCGAGGAGGATGCGTTCGTCGGTCTGGGCGGGGAGCCCTGAGAGGGCCTGCACGAGGTCCTGAGGCGGGATCTTGCTCGCTCAACCCGCACAGTTGGCGTAGTTGGTCAGTCGGACCTCGCGCCCGCTGCGCCAGCGACCCAGGCGCAGGCTCACGACGACGCCCCGGACGAGGGGGGGCCGGACGGGAGCGCCGCGAGCGCCGCCTGCAGCCGCTCGCCGTCGCCGGGCCGCAGGCCCAGCACGTCGACGCGATAGCGCGCCTTCCAGACGCGCCCGAAGACCGAGGGCGTGCCCAGACGCAGATGCTCGGCCAGCAGCTCGGCATCGAGCCCCGGCCACACGATCTCCACCGCCGCCGAGGGCACCTCGCGGCCCGGCGTGGAACCCGAACCCACCCGGCCGTCGTTGAGCACCGCATCGAACGAGGACCCCGGGAAGGCCCCGGCCAACTGGGCCGCCAGCGCCCGGGCCTGCTCCAGCCTTGCCCGCGGTGCTGCCGACAGGGCGCTCAGCACGGGGACCCCATCGGGCGCCTCCCGGTGCAGGCGCAACGTGGCGGCGAGGGCCACCAGCGTGAGCCGGTCGGGGCGCAACGCGCGGAACATGGGGTCACGACGACAGCGCGCCACCAGGTCGGCCTTGCCCACCAGCAACCCCGCCTGGGGGCCTCCCAGCAGCTTGTCACCCGAGAAGCAGATCAGGTCGACGCCGGCCTCCAGCGCCGCCCGGGCCGCGGGTTCGTGCGCCAACACTCCCGTCTCCACCGGAGCCAGCAGGCCCGAGCCGATGTCCTCGGCGAAGGGAATCCCGTGGCGACGGGCGACGTCCACCAGCTCGTCCCGGCCGGGCGCGTGGTGGAACCCGACCACGCGGTAGTTGCTCGTGTGCACGGCCAGCAGCAGCGCGGTGTCGGGTGTGATCGCCGCTTCGTAGTCCCGGGCGTAGGTGCGGTTGGTGGTGCCCACCTCGACCAGCCGCGCGCCCGACATGGCCATCAGGTCGGGCAGCCGGAAGCCGCCGCCGATCTCGATCAGCTCACCCCGGGACACGATCACCTCACGTCCCTCGGCCAGCGTGCGCAGCAGCAGCAGCAGCGCGGCCGCGTTGTTGTTGACCACCGTGCCGGCCTCGGCACCGGTGAGCGCGCACAGGTCCTCGGTCAGCCGGCTCTCACGGTGCTTGCGTTCGTTGCTGGCGGGGTCGACCTCGAGCACGCAATAGCCGTCGGCCACCGCGTCGAGCGCGACCCGAGCGGCCGTCGGCAGCGGCGCCCGCCCCAGGCCGGTGTGCAGCAGGACGCCCGTGCCGTTGACCACCCGCGGATAGTGTGCGCCCGCGCGCCGCGCCAGCAGCGCGCGCACACGGGTCGCCACGGCCTGGTGGTCCGGTGCGGCCCCCGTCAGCCCGCCGGAGCGGATCTCGTCGCGCAGGCCGTCCAACACCTCCCGCACGGCCTGGGCCGCGGCGGGGCCGTCGTCGAGCAGGCTCAGGACCCGATCCACGGAGGGCAGGTCGCGCAACAGCCGGGTGGCATCCTCGTTCGGCGTCATGGCTGGCCATCGTAAACCCCGGCCCCCCGCCCTGAACATCGAAGCTGTTGCCAAACGAATCCGGCACACGGGGCGACGACCGCGAGAAAGCTCCCGGCCGACCCCGTAGAATGCCCCCCCTCGTCGCCCCGTGGCGAGACCACCCCGCCCCGCATCCGAGACCCCCGGTGCCTTCGCTCCCGCTGCCCACCGAGGCCCCGCGCATCTGGCGTGCGCGAGGGCCTGACCGGGAGACCTGCCGGCACCTGGCCGCCACGCTCGGGCTCTCGCCCCTGGTGGCCGACCTGCTCGTGAGCCGCGGCCTGGACACGCCCGAGGCCGCGCTCGCGTTCCTCGAACCGACTGTCGACACCCTGCGCGATCCGTTCGAGATGGCGGACATGCAGCGCGCGGCGGACCGACTCGTGCGCGCCGTGCAAGACGGTGAGCAGGTGTTGATCTACGGCGACGCCGACGTCGACGGCCTGTCGGGCACGGCCCTGCTGATGCAGTTCCTGCGTTTCCTCGGCGCTGATCCGGTGGCCTACGTGCCCAACCGCGCCTACGACGCCTACTCGTTCAACGACAAGGGCCACGACGCGGTGATCGAAGCCGGCGCCAAGGTCGTCGTGTCGGTGGACAACGGCACCAGCAGCGTCGCCCAGGTAGCGCGCCTGCAGGCCGAAGGCGTGGACGTGATCATCACCGACCACCACCTGCCCGGCGACGAGTTGCCGCCGGCACACGCCGTGGTCAATCCGCGCCGGGCCGATTGCCCCTATCCCTTCAAGGGACTGGCCGGCGTGGGCGTGGCCTTCAAGCTCGCCTGCGCCGTGGCTGCGCGCCTCTCGGAGAGCCGCCGACGCTCGCCGGAGATGATGCGTTTCCTGGGCGAAGCCATGGCCTGGGTCGCCATGGGCACGCTGGCCGACATGGTGCCGCTGACCGACGAGAACCGCGTGCTCACCGCCCGCGGCCTGCGCGCCATCCCCCGCGCCACGCACCCCGGCCTGGCCGCCCTGTGCAAGGTCTCCGAGATCGACCCCGAGACGTTCGCGGCGGACGACGTGGCCTTCCGCCTCGCTCCGCGCCTCAACGCAGCCGCGCGCCTGGGGCGCTCCGACATCTCGGTGGACCTGGTGACCACCAACGATGCGGCCCGCGCCAAGCTGCTGGCCAGCTCCCTCGACCAACTCAACCGCGAGCGCCAGCAGACCGATCGGGCTATGTTCGCCGAGGTCCAGGAGCTGCTGCCGGGCCTCCCGCGCGACGAGCCGGTCGTGCTCCAGAACGATCACTGGAGCAGCGGCTTGCTGGGCCTCGTGGCCTCGCGCATCGTGGGGGCCACCGCGCGCCCCGCGCTGCTGGTGTCCTGGGGACGGGGCAGCCCGGCCAAGGGCAGCTGCCGCTCGATCGTCGGCTTCGACCTGCACGCGGCCCTGGCGGCGTGCGACGAACACCTGGAGAGTCACGGCGGTCACGCCATGGCGGCCGGTTTCAGCGTGCGACGCGAGAAGTTCGACGCCTTCCGCGCGGCCTTCGTGGGCGAGTGGCGGCGCACCCGCGAGGCGGGTCTCGAGGTGCCGCCGATCGACTTCGACGGCGAACTCCCCCTGGCCAGCATCACGCTCAAGCTCATGGATCAACTCGAACGCCTCGCGCCCTTCGGGACCGACAACCCGGGCCCGGTCCTGGGCGCCAGCGGCGTGACGATCGCGTCCGTGCGGCGCATGGGTCAGGACGGGAGCCACCTGGCGCTGGAACTGGCCCAGGGCTCCACGTGCCTGCGCGCGGTGTCCTTCGGCAGCGGCGACCTGGCCGACCACCTGGGCACCGGCCAGATGATCGACGTGCTCTTCAGACCCCGCGTCAATCGCTTCCGCGGCCGCGCGCGCGTCGAACTCGAACTGGTGGACCTGCGCGACGCCCAGAGCGCGCCGGGTGACACCGGCGCCGCGGCCCGCGCCGCCGAACGGGCCAGCGTGCGCCGCGCCGCGACCACACCCGTCGCGGACGATCAGCACTCCGCCGCGGAGGGTTCCGCGTGAGCACCGACGGTTCGGGCGTCGAGCACGACCCCACCCACACGCCCGCCGGCGGCCCGGCCATCGACCCGGCCGAGTTGCCCGTCGCCGGAGAGCCGGGCCAGGGCCATGCCCCCGAGGCTCGTCGGGGGATCATGCGCCGCACCTACGACTGGGTGCTGATGCTCAGCCGGCGCCCCACCGCCGAGTGGGCCCTGGGGATCCTGTCCTTCGCCGAGTCGATGATCTTCCCCATCCCGCCGGACGTGATGCTCGTGCCCATGTGCGTGGCACGGCCGGCGCGCGCCCTGCGCTTCGCCGCGATCTGCTCGGTCATGAGCGTGCTGGGCGGCATGGCGGGTTACGCCATCGGCGCCTTCGTCTGGCAGACCGTCGGCCCCTGGTTCTTCGACGTCGTGCCGGGCTTCACCCCGGAGAAGTTCGCCAAGGTGGGCGAGATCTACCAGGAGTGGGGCTTCTGGTTCGTGTTCGGCGCGGGCTTCACGCCCTTCCCGTACAAGATCATCACCATCTCGGCGGGCGTGTTCGGACTGGCCTTCGGCCCCTTCGTGATCGCGTCGTTCGTGGGCCGCTCGGCGCGCTTCTTCCTGGTAGCCGCGTGCTTGTGGAAGTGGGGTGACGCGGCCCAGGACTTCATCGAGCGCTACTTCAACCTGCTCGCGATGGCGTTCGTGCTGCTGCTGCTGGGTGGCTTCCTGCTCGTGACGCAGCTCTAGCAGCCGGCGCTCACGGGGCCCGCCGGCACGGGCGTCCAGGCCCGCGGCGCGCCGTCGACGATCTCACGGGCGCAACCAGCGCGCTCACGGGTGCAACCAGCGCGCGCGGGGCCCCAGGGTCAGCTCACGGGCCATGTTCGCGCGCAGCGCGATGATGCGCACGGCGTCGTCCAGCTCTCCGTCGAACAGGTCGAGCGACAAGCGGTAGTGGAAGCCGCTGTCGGCGAAGGCCGCGCCGCGGGAAGCCTCGAGCTGAGCCATGGGCATGCCCGTGGTGCCCGTGTAGACGCAGCGTTCGCCCTCGAAGACGAGCACCGCATCGACGTCCTGGGACGCGTCCGGGTCGACGGCCCAGCCCACGATGCGCAGGACGTCGTGCTCGATCACCGCCTGGTTCACCAGTCCCTCGAGTCGCCCGGGCGCGGCGGGCGCGGCGACATCGAGCGTGCGTCCATCCGGTCGCACCAGGCTCAGCCTGTCGCCGGTCACGCGCAGGCCGAAGCTGCGCGCTGCGAGGCGCGCCAGGGTCACGTCGCCCATCGTGTCGGTGCTCACCGACAACAACTCCACGGCGTTGTGTCCGTCCTTGAACAGGCTCGGCGACAGCACGACCATGAAGCGGCCCCGGCCCGGCGTGCGCTCGAAGACCCGCGTGACCGCCCCGATCGTCCCGCCCACGGCGATCGCCACGTGATCCGGCACGTCCTGCCAGCGCTGAGCCGTGACGTGCCCCTGCACGAAGCACGGCAGGACGCCCGCTGCGGTGACCACGTCCGCGAAGCGCTCGGCGCCGAGCAGCTGCGCCTGGGCGGCGCCCTCGCCCACGGTCCACTCCGACAGCGAACGGCCGCGCAGTCCGAAGTCGTCGCCCAACCCGAGCACGGGTTCCCAGCCGTCACCGGGCCCGAAGATCTCCTGCGATCGCCGCACCGCCGGCCAACGCGCGGGGAGTTTCCCGTCGAGGCTCAGGCTGGGCCCTTCGCGCCGGTGCAGCGACTTGTACGCCCGCGGCGTCGCGTCCTCGCTCCAGGCCGAACGGCCGTCCACCTCCCAGGGCAGCGACACGCCCAAGGCCTCGGCCAGGGTGGGCAGCACGTCCACCGCCTCCACGTTGCGGTCGTCGACGCGCCCGGTGCGCTGCCCCGGCGCCTTGATCAGCAACGGGACCCGGGCGATGTCGTCGGCGTTCTCGCTCGTCGCTTCGCGCCACGGCCCGCCGGGATCGAAGCTGATGCCGTGATCGGCGGTGATCACGATCGCCGTGCGGTCGTAGCTGCCGATCGCATCGAGCCGAGCGAACAGCCGGCCCAGCAACCGGTCGAGCGCACCCACCTGGAGCAGATGGCGCTGGAGTCCGACCCGGGTGGGCCACTCGTCGGCCTCCCACGTCCCGGCCCACTGGCCCACCACCTCGCGGCTGGCCGGGTAGCGCACGCCGTCCGGCAGCAGCACCCAGGGTTCGTGCGGCAGCACCGCGTGGTGATAGTGCAGCGTCGGCGGGCCGCCGGCGGCGGTGGCGCCGAGCGTGTCCACGAAGGCGTCGAAGACCGCGGTGCGGTCCTTGTGCACCTCGGCTGCGCGACGCAGGCGCATGGCCCCGGGGTCCTCGTCGTCGCCGCCATCGGGATCTCCGCCCTGCGGTGGGCCCGCATTCAGGTCACCGACCAGGTTGCCGCGCCCGGCGCCCGTGGCCGCGCCCTCGCCGTCCGCGGCGAAGCCCTCCCACGCACCGGTCACCGGCGGCAGCCGGCGCACGTACACCTGCGGCAGCACGATGTGCGCGTACACGATGGGCAGATCCGCCGCCAGTGAGGCCACGCGCCGTGCGAAGGAGGCCCGGGCCCGGCCTTCGCCCAGCAGGGCCGGGGGGCACATCTCGGTCACCGTCTCGTGCACGATCAGGCGGTGACTGGCGCCGAGCCAGGTGAACAGGTTGTGCGGGTGGTCGGCGGCGATGGGCAGACGCTCGTCGTCCCTCGGCATGCGCCCGGTGAGCAGCGCGGGGACGGCGTGGGTCGTGAAGTCGTGGTTCGTGGTGGCGTTGCGGAACCAGGTGGCGTCGTCGGCCAGGCGCGCGAAGTTCGGGAAGCGCGAGCGGTCGATGGTGAGCGACGGGCCGAGCAACGACGAGAGCGGGAACTCGTCGAGCATCACGAACACGACCGGGGCCTCGCTCGCCGGCCCCTCGATCTCGGCCACCTCGACGGCGCTGTCGCCCGTGATGCGCACGATCGCGTCGTCGAACACGAAGGTCGCGGCGAACAGCAGCGGCGCCAGGGCCAGGATCGAGAGCAGCGTGCGCAGGGGCGCCCAGGCCAGGTACAGGCCGCAGCCCAGCAGGCCTGTCACCACGGCGGCCGGCAGCACCGCCTCGCCGGGCGCGGGCAGCGTGCGCGTCCACAGGGGCATCGCCACCAGGGCCACGAGCGCCGTCACAAGGCCGGCGTGGAGCACGCGACGCAGCGACGTGCCCACCAGCCCAGCCAGGGCCAGCACGATCACGAGCGCCAGCGGGATGCCGAGCGTGACGGCCAGCGCCAGCACGATCACGTCGGCCCGGGTGCTGCCCCGGGCCACGAAGAAGGCCGGGTCGCGGGTCAGCACGTCGAACAGCGGCTGCGCGAAGGCGAAGGCGCCCAGCGCGGCGAGGTGCAGACCCGCGGCGAGCAGGCCGATCCGCGCCGTCGGCGACCGCGCGCCGCTGGCCTCGTCGTTCGTCATGGACACACCATCGAGGAGCTCACCACCGCCGGTCAGTATCATCGCGGCCGTTGTCCGTCGCAACGCGCGTCCGGACAGCCGCCACGAGACCCGTTCACGGGAAGCCACCCATGCGCCGACGCTTCCGCTCCTCCGTCCGCCTCGGACCGCTCACGCGGCGGCGCCCCCGGGCCGCCCTGGCCTTCGTCGCGCTGCTGCTCTTCACGCCGCCGGGACGAGCGCACGACGACCAGCCGGCGGCGCTCGCTCCGATTGATGTTCCCACGGCCGTGCTGCGCTTCGAGATCGTGGATCCGGACGGCAACCCGATCCCCGGCCGACTCACCTTCGTCCCCGACGACCCGGCCGTGCCCGACGCCGAGCGCGACTTCGACCTGTTCCCCCACACCGCCGCCCGCCCGCTCGACCTGGCGGTGCGGCGCAACTGCGTGAGCAGCCTGTCGGGCTCGGCCGCGATCACCGTGCCCGCCGGGAGCTACACGATCTGGGCCTCGCGCGGCCTGGAGTGGAGCACCGACAGCGTGGCGCTGGTGCTCGAGCCCGGGCAGGAGTCCCGCTGGACCGCACGGCTGCACCACGACGTCGACAGCAGCGGCTGGATCAGCGGCGACTTCCACCTGCACACCCTGACCTACTCGGGTCACGGCGACTCGAACCTGCGCGAACGCATCATCACCCTGGCCGCGGAGGGCGTGGAGTTCGCCGTGGCCACCGACCACAACCACCACACCGACTACGGCCCCACGGTGGACGAACTGGGCGCGGGCGGCCACCTGGCGCACGTCACCGGCAACGAGGTGTCCGTCCCCATCGGACACCTCAACGCGTTCCCGCTCGAACCCGACCGCCCGGTGCCCGACCCGGGCGCCACGGACCCCACGACCCTGTTCGCCATGATCCGCGCCGAGCCCAACCGCTTCGGCGTCACGCCCGTGATCCAGCTCAACCACCCGCGCTGGGAGGGCATCGACTTCTTCAACCTGAACGGCCTCGACCCGATCACCGGCACCAGCGATCGCCCCTCGTGGTCCTCCGACTTCGACACGATCGAAGTGCTCAACGAGAACGCCGGCTGGGGTTTCTACGAGGTCGAGCCGGGCGGCGTGCACACCGCCGGCAACACGGACTCGGTGCTCGAGGACTGGTTCAACCTGCTCAACCAGGGGCAGCGTCACTTCGCCGTAGGCAACTCCGACAGCCACACCGTGCACTACGCCTTCGCCGGCTACCCGCGCAACTTCGTGATGAGCTCCACGGACGATCCGGCGGAAATCGACCACGCGGAGATCGTGACCAACATCCGCGCCGGGCGCATGTTCACGACCATCGGCCCGTTCGTGGACTTCCGCGTGGACGACGCGCCCATGGGCTCGGAACTGCACCTGGCTGCACCGGCCGGCGACGCCGTGGGCAGCGCGCGGCACGTGACCGTGCGCGCCCGCATCCAGACCGCGTCGTGGATCGAGGTGGACCGGCTGCGCGTGCTGATCAACGGCGACCCCGTGATCGTCCCGCCGGAGAACACGGCCATCACACGGCACGACGGCCCCGGCTCGTTGCGTGAGCTGGAGTGGCGGGTGCCCTTGCTGCGCGACGCATGGATCGTGCTGCTGGTGGAGGGTGACACGTCACTCGCGCCCATCGTGAGCGGGGCCTCCCGGCCGATCCTGCCCCTGGCGATCACCAACCCGGTGTGGGTCGACGTGGACGGCGACGGCGAGTTCAGCTCGACCGCCGACTGGGCCGCGGGTGTGATCGACGACTGCAGGCAGGGCCTGCTGCAGCGGACCCACCCGCCCCCGTGCGACAGCGCGAGGGCCAGCCACCGCGCCGGCCTGAACCACGAGGTGGTGCACCTGATCACGGCAGTGTGCGCACTGCCCAAGCCTGAGTGGTGGCGACCGGAGCATCAGACGGCGCCCCAGTTGAGCATGCCGAGCAACATCCTTGGCTGGGCCGTGAAGCTGCCGCAGCGCCGCATCCGGCTGGCGGTCGCCCGCGGCGTCGAGGTGCTCGGGCACCGCTACGGAGACCTGCCACGATTCGCACGACTCGCGACCAACGCCCTGAGCGCCGCCGGTGACGTTGCGGAGCGCATGGCGTTCCTGCGCGCCCTGGCTGCCGTCGACCCGGCTGCCGGTCGTGAACAGGCCCTGCAACTCCTGGCCAGCGAACCCGGCGACGCGGTGCAGCGCCACGGGGCCGAACTGCTCCCGCTGCTCCCGCGCACCACGCCCGGCGACTGGATGGCCATCGGCTACTTCCCCAACCCCGCGCCCGATGCGCTCGTGACCACCCGCCACGGCCCCGACGACGACGAGGGACTCGAGACGCAGCACGCGGGCAAGGGCGGCGCGGCGGTGCAGTGGCGCCCGATCAGCACCCGCGCCGACGGATTCCTCGACCTCAACACGCTCGGCGACGACGGCTCCAGCGATCACGCCATCGCCTATGCGCAGACCTGGCTGCACGTCGAGCAGGGCCGCCGCGTCCCGTTCCTCGCCGGCACCGACGACGGCTGCCGCATCTGGCTCGACGACGAACTGATCTACGAGGACGTGTCGCGCCACGGCGCCTCGCCCCTCCAGCACGCTGGCGAGTTGGCCCTGCGTCCCGGCTGGAATCGCATCCGCTTCAAGGTCGAGAACGGCACCGGGGGCTTCGGGCTCTACTTCACACTCCTCGCCGAGAACGTGCGTACAGCCGCGCGTCCGGAGGGCTGAACCGGGCTCCAGACCGGGGAACCCGCCCGGAGGCCCCTCGGCGCTCAGCGGCCCCGGTGGGCGGCCCGATGGCGGTGAGGTAGACTCTGGGATTCCTCCGACCCGAGGGAGCTCCCTGAGATGTTCGACCCCTACCTCCCCACCGCAGCCTTCCTGGCCTACCTCGATCCCGGCTCCGGCAGCTGGTTGTTCCAGATGATCGTGGCCGGCGTCGCCAGCTGCTTCGTGTTCATCAAGTACCAAGGCAGCCGCGTCGCCGGCTGGTTCGGCAAGGGCAAGGGCGACACCTAGTCGTCGCGACCCGCACGCCCCGGCGGCCCTCCGGCCCCCGGCCCCGCCCCCTGCGCAGGCGCCTGGCCCCAGCCCGGCACCCTTGCAGCGGCGCCTCCCGGTCCGCACGCTGACGGCCCCGCGCGTGGAAGGTCCACCGCGCCCCAGCGCCCGCGCACCCGCGCCCGGCGTCGGGCACGCCCCCACTCCCACGGCCCGGACCTCGAAGGCCCGGGCCACCTCCTGGCGCAGCGCATGAAGGCCAAGCACCTCAAGTACTACGAGACCTACTCGGCCAGCGCGCCGCTGATCTTCATGCTCGCCGGGCTGTTCACCCGGACGCACGTGCGCAAGCTCAGCGCCATGAACCGGCACAAGGACTACATGGCCCTGGGCAAGACGCCGGAACTGCTCCCGCTGCACCACGCCATGAACACCGAGTTGCTGCGCGCCGCGGCCGAGTGGGACAGCTACGACTACGGCGAAGGCTACTTCTACCAGGGTCTGGATCTGGTCGGCATCACCGGCCTGCGCAACACCCGCAGCCGCGTCGACGCCATGCAACTCGAGCAGCTCGTGGCGGGCAAGACCGTGCTCGAGATCGGCTGCAACTCCGGCTTCCTGTCCGTGATGATCGCCCACGCCGCCCAGCGCGTCGTCGGCTTCGACATCAACCCGCACCTGATCAAGATCGGGCAGCTCGCCGCCGAGCACATCGGCGCCGACAACGTCGAACTGCTGGTCACGAGCTTCGAAGACTACAAGGAACCCGAGCCGTTCGACGTCGTGCTGTCGTTCGCCAACCACCACACGTTCGACGAGAACACCAAGCAGTCCATCGACGACTACATCGATCGCTGCCACCAGGCGACGAAGCCCGGGGGGCTGCTCGTCTTCGAGAGTCACCCGCCCGAGCACGAAGGCGACGGCCTGCCCGGAGTGCGCGCGTGCATCGAGCGCCACTACGACATCACCGAGGAGCGCGTCCTCGACCACGGGACCTACCTGGACCGGGGCCGCACCTTCATGCTGGCCACCCGCCGGGACTGAGCCCGGCGCCGCGCCCCGCCCGCTTCAGCTCGAACGGGCCCAGCGCTGGATCGCCCCGCCCGACCGGCTCAGCTCCGGGCGAAGAGCGCGCCCAGGCCCACCGCGCGCAGACGATCGTGCAGGAAGTGGTAGGTGAGCCCCTGGGACGTGTCCTGGGGCTCGGCGGGCATGGCAGCCAGGCCGCCGGCCCCGGCCCGCGCGAGGGCATCGCCGAGCACGTCGCGCACCAGCAGCGAGGCGCGCATGATCGGATCGAGGAAGCAGAAGATGGCGCGGTACAGCGTGACGTCGTCCAGCTCTTCACCGCCTTGGGCCTCGATCCGCAGGGTTGGGAACTCACGCCGGGCGATGACCTCGCCCACGTCGATGCCCGGTGCCATGAAGAAGCACGAGGCCCCCGGTCGGCCCTTCACCAGGATCGACCACAACAGCCCGTCGGCGCCGCGCACGTCCGGCAGGAACCCCGGGTGCACGTGGAGCACGCGCAACCCCTCGATGCCCAGCAGCGCCTTGGGGACGATCCCGCCGCCCGTGTACAGCACGACGGCCGGTGCCCGCCGTCGCAGTGCCTCGAGCAACGCGTCGTCCTTGAAGCCCGT
>JAJDEQ010000162.1 GCA_029259695.1 Planctomycetota bacterium | reverse complement strand
CGAGCCCGACGAAGTGAGTAAACTCATGCATGGACCAGCCTCCTGATGCGGCTCTGCGGCCGCGGGGAACTTGCTACCGAGATCCACGGTGCCGTAATCCGCGGACCTCAGGAGCGCTGGTCCACCCATTTGGTCTAGGCGACCTGGGGAGATGCGACCAACGATGAGACCAACGTACGCCCTCATCGGCCTCCTCGCCGTCGTAACGAGTCTCGGGAGCCTCAACGCGCAGAATCTTGCGGCCGATCTCGACGGCGCAAGCTGGTTTCGGGTATCGGACAGCCCGAGCTTGGACATCGCCGAAGCCATCACGATCGAGTGCTGGATCAGGCCCAACGGCTTCGGCTTCCAACGGCTCGTGGGGAAGTGGGGAGAGCCCGATGACCGATCCTACGCGACTAGTATCGGCAGGCTCCAGGTACCCAGCGACCGGTACGTCTTCTCGTTGTCTCCAGACGGGCTTGGAAACCCCAGCTTCGAGCAGACGGAGTTCGGGCCGTTCGCGCTCGAAGGCTGGACCCACGTGGCCTGCACGTTCGACGGCACGACGCGCCGTGCCTACCTCAACGGGGAGCTTCGCAAGACCGAGAACAAGCCCGGCCCCATCCACACCGGAGCGATCGACCTAGCCATCGGAGCCCGGTTGCTTCTGAATGCTGGCCCTGTCGTGGATCGCTTCTTCAACGGCACCATCGACGAGGTGCGTATCTGGTCCGTGGCTCGGACCGAGGAGCAGATTCGCTCCCTGATCAACGAGACCATCCGACCATCTGAAGTACCCCATTTCCCTGGCCTCATCTCCGTTTGGAACATGGACGGAGATGCGTCGGACTCGGTCGGCTTGAACGACGGTCAGCCGGTCGGCAACGTGCAGTACACACAGGCCGACGATATCCCCGTCCTCTTCCCCGCCTGGGAGGACCTGGGCAACGCCCTGGGAGGCACAGAGGGTGAGCCAGTGCTCGTTGGGGAAGGCAGCCTGATACCCGGTACGCTCGTGACCCTCACGCTCACCGACGCGCTGCCCAATGCTGAGTACATACTCCTCGCAAGCGCCGTCAACCTAAGCGCACCGTTCAAGGGCGGCGTCCTCGTCCCGGACCCAGCGCCGCCGGGTGTGGTCGTTGTGCTGCCGCCCCTCTTCCCTGGCTTCGTAGCCGTGAGCGGCACCTGGCCGCCGGGTGTCCCGCCAGGACTCACGACGTACTACCAGTACTGGATCGTCGATCCGGCTGGGCCGGCGGGGTTCGCGGCGAGCAATGCGATCAGTGGGACGGCGCCGTGAGGGCGTGCACCTCCTGACGTTGAGCCGACGGCATGCCAGTATTGTCTACGAAGCGCCTGCGCGCATAACGCAGTTGCCGTTCAGCGGCGCCGCTAAGGCGGCGCCCGATGCAACGGCTTGTTAGGCGACACTTGACCCGGTCTCTTTCTGGCCTCGCTGATACGACTCATCCAGTGCTTCGGCCGTGGGAGGATGAAGCCCGTACCAGTCGTACGAGTACACGTCCTCGCGCACGCTGTTCAAGTCGGCTTCCGGTAGGCCGTCTCCCGGCAGCCCGGTCTCCTGGTTGACGACTAGCGCGGTGAGGGGCGGGAGGTCCTGTAGACGACAATAGAACATGACTCGACCCAAGAGGTGAGCGAGCGTGCCCGCGCCCTTGAATCCCATCAGGGCGGCGAGCTCGCCATAGGTCATTGTCTGACGCAAATGCGCCTTGCCAATGAGGATTTGCCAGATCTGGAGTCCACGCGAACCCGCGTTCGCCTCGTCGTCAAATCGCCTGACCATGGTCGTTTACCCTTTCTCGCCTAACAGCCCGTTGAAAAAGTGCTCCGCACCGCGCGCCTCGTGATGTAGGACGGAGTCTTCTCCCACGGAGACCACACGATGTCGATGGGACGCAAAGCGCGCGAGCAGCAGGAGGCGTTGTTCGTGCCGGCCGATCGGATCGACGCGGCGCCAGGTCACGCTTTCTACGACCGTCTCTCCGCGCTGCTGACCAAGCACGGCTTTGACGACTTCGTCGAAGAGCAGTGCCGGCCTTTCTACGCCGAGCGGATGGGCCGACCGAGCATCCCGCCGGGCATCTACTTCCGGATGCTGATGGTGGGCTACTTCGAGGGTCTGGACAGCGAGCGCGGCATCGCGTGGCGCTGCCGGGACAGCCTCTCGCTGCGGAGCTTCCTCGGTGTGCCGCTGACCGAGCGCACGCCGGACCACAGCAGTCTGAGTCGCATCCGGCAGATGCTCGACCTGGAGACGCACCGCGAGGTCTTCGCCTGGGTGCTGGCGCTGCTGTCCGAGCACAAACTGCTCGCCGGCAAGCGAGTGGGGATCGACGCGACGACCATGGAAGCCAACGCGGCGATGCGCAGCATCGTGCGGCGCGACACGGGCGAGAGCTACCCGGACTTCCTGGAGGGACTGGCCAAGGAGAGCGGCGTCGAGACGCCGACGCGCGAGGATCGCAAGCGCGTCGACAAGGGGCGCAAGGGCAAGGCCAGCAACGACGACTGGGAGTCCCCGGACGATCCTGACGCCCGCATCACGAAGATGAAGGACGGCCGCACGCACCTGGCCCACAAGGCCGAGCACGCGGTCGACCTCGACAGCGGCGCCATCGCCGCGGTGACGATCCAGCCCGCCGACCGCGGCGACACGAGCAGCGTGTACGAGACGCTCGCGGAGGCCAACGACCAGCTCAAAGCTGCGACGGGCCACGCGGCGGACGAGGCCGTGCTCGACCGCGGTTGCCACAGCAACGACGTGCTCACCACGCTGACCGAGCTGGAGATCCGGACCTACATCGCCGAGCCGATGCGCCCCCGTCGCCGGTGGCGCGGCCAGCACATCGTGCGCGACGCGGTCTACGGCAATGGGCGACGGCAGCAGCGCTGCAAGGCCAAGGCCCTGCACAAGCGTCGCGGTGAACTGGTCGAGCGCTCCTTCGCCGACTGCCTCGAGACGGGAGCGATGAGACGGACTCACCTGCGAGGCCACGAGAACATCGCGAAGCGCTACCTGGTGCACGCCGCCGCCTTCAACATCGGACTCATGATGCGCCGCCTGATCGGAGCCGGCACCCCGAAGGGGCTGTCACGGCGGGCGGTGGAGGCCCTCGAGGCCGTGTGGGGGTACGTCATCGCGTGTTGGAGTCGACTCATCGACATCCTCGGTCGTCGCGCGCCGCGAAACGCCATTGTCGGCAGTGCGGACTACGCACGCGAACATCGCTGCGTGCTCGCGTGAACTCGCCCCGGAGAATCACTTCTTCAACGGGCTGCTAGGGCAGCAGGTCTTCCAGCTTGTCGGGCTCCGGCGCAACCGAAGCGGGCTGCCCGCGCACCCGCGTGATCCAGCAGACCCAGTCCTCGTGTGCGTCCCGAGGCGGTGCGCCCAGTTCGATCACGCCGCCGCTGAACAAGTCACGGGGCGTGCCCTCGAACTCGCCGGTGCGCGGGTTGAACCAGCGCAACTGCATGGGCAACGAGAGGCCGTCGAGGCCCGAGTCGCTCAGGTCGAGCATGCCGTCGCCGTCGGCGGCGGGGAGGTAGATGGCGTAGTGCTCGCCGACCTTGGCGAAGACCTGTCCGCCGCCCCACAGCGGCGCCTCGCCCGTGAGCAGGGAGTCGGCCGGTTCCATCTCCCAGAAGGGCAGGTGGTCCTGCATGAACTCCCGGGCGATGCGCGTGTAGTCCCACATCTCCTCCCGGATGCGGAAGTCCTCCACGGTGAGATCGCCACCCACGGGATCGGGATGCGACCCCGCGTACCACTCCAGGTTGCCGCCGCTGAAGTAGATGTCGTAGAGGGCGCGCTTGCGCAGTTCGGGGGCGTTGGACTCGGAGAGGCCCACGCTGGCCGGGGCGTTCTCGTCGAGGTCGATCACCCACCGGTGCCCGGCGGCGGCGCTGAGGAAGCGCCAGGCCTCGACGTGGTCGTTCGCGTCCTCGAGGTCGTACTGGATCGAGGTGGCGGTGAAGTCGGGGTTGCCCAGGTAGTCGACGTACTCGTCGACGTTGAAGGTCTTGGTGTGGACCGCGAGCGGGTGGTCGTAGGCATCGAACGCCTTCACGAAGCGCGCGTGCTGCTGCAGTTCGGTCGAGTTGAAGAAGTCGGGCTCCTCGGCCAGGTTCCACTTGATCGCCAGGTGGTGTCCGAAGCGCGCCACGAGTTCGCGGAAGAAGAGCTTGCGCTCGACCCCCAAGGCGCCCCCGTCGAGCCAGGTCTCGTTGCCGGTCTCCGTCTCCGAGAGCACGAACTGCAGCTGGATGCCGCGCCGCTGGGCGTGCTCGAAGACGGTGTTCCACTGGTGCATCCGGCTGATGTCGTAGTGCGTCTTGTTGAACGTGGTCTTGGCGTAGGCCACGAAGGGGCACGTCTCGCGCCCGTCGCCGCCGAGGTTCATGGGCAGGAAGTAGATCGAGTTGATGCCCGCCGAGGAGAGGTAGTTCAGCGCGCCGATGATGCCCTTGCTGTCGGTCCCGGTGGAGCTGCTGGTGAACAGCGGGTCGCCCGGCACCCAGTCGCCGATGTGCTCCTCGAACTCGTGGATGATGCCCTGGTTGCCGAGGTCCTCGATGTCGTCGAAGCCCTCGTAGCCCATGAAGTTCTCGGGGCTGTCGGTGCCGCCCTTGATGAAGTACGGGCCGTCGCGAAACTTGAGGTAGTGCTCGCCCACGTACTCGAGCCGGCCGAGGCGGTAGAAGCCCTCCGCTTCCGGATCGAGGGGCAGGACCTCGAAGGCGCCGGTGATGCCGTGCCACACGGTCGGGGAGCCGACGCCCGGGTTGAGCTCGACGGCGAGCTCGAAGCCGCGCTCGAAGTCCACCTCGAAGGTCCAGGGCCCCTGGACATCGGGGCTGAAGCGGGCCTTCCACACATCGCCCGTGTCGCCGCCCTGCCCATCGCCGTCGAAGAAACCCTGCACCTCGTACTCGCGGCCGTGCGGGCCCTGGAAGGTGACTTTCATGCGGAAGTCGAGGAACGGGTTGGGTGACACGGCCATCTCGCTACTGGCGGGGCCGGTGAGCACGAACTCCATCGGCTGCCAGGCGATCAGGGGCCCGGTCAGCGTCCAGCCGCTGCCGTCGCCGACGCTCTGCAGGACGGTCCCGGCCTTGTCCAGCAACTCACCGTGGTGGTTGCGCAGCAGGACCTGGACCGGCTGAGCGACCCCGCCCGGGAAGGCGACGTCCACGCTCGCGCCGCGGCGCGAGGGAAGGAACGTGCCGCCCGGAGCGATCCACTCCAGATTGCCGTCGTGCCAGGAGAACAGGTCGCCGCGCGCGAGAGCGCGGTGCACCAGTTCGTTGGCGTCGAGCGTGACGATCGTCTCGTCATGGGGGGCCAGCGTCGCCGGTGTGGCGCGGATGGCAGGCGGAACGTCGGGGAGGGGAGCGAGAGCGGAGGCCGTCCGGATGGCGCTCAGGAGGATGAGCAGCGCCATGATCGGATGGACGCCCGCCGTGCACCTCGAGGGAAGGTGTGCGTTCACGGAGGGGCAATCAGGAGAAGAGGGGGCGTTCGACGAGACCTGGGCTTCCCGGCCGCTTCAGGTCGTCGGCGAGACGTTGGGGGGACTCGAGAGTAACACTCGTGTTGCGTGTGTACACGGGCACCGGACGACGCGGCGCGTCGAGTTACGGGACGGCGCGTCGGCGAGCGCGCGCAACTCAGCGCCGCCGGCGCCGGCCGCCACGGAGCAGCTTGGCGCGGAACTCCCGGATCACGGGCAGCCGTTCGGTCCAGGCGGACGCGTCCGCACGGGCGGGATCGTCGGGATGGGGCGCGCCTGCGAAGCCGCGCGGGATCTGGCTGACCGACACCGCGTGCCCGTCGTCGTCCTCGGCGTTCTCGGTGTTCGCGGTGTCGTGGTACTCGTAGCCGGGGATGAACGCGTGTTCGTCGGCCTGGACGTCGAGCGTGCGGACGCCGTAGGTCGAGAGCTCGGTGGTCAGCGCTTGTGGCGGGTTGCACCACACGTGGGTGGGCCCGGCGACGAACATGTACTGGATCCGCCGGTTGGCGGAGAGGATCCGCAGCTTGCGGAGCTTGCCGCCGAAGAAGCGGCTGACGGAGGGGAACTCCTCGACCGCGCCGGCGTCGAAGTCGGGCTCGTAGCCGGCGGCGAAGCGCAGTGACGTGGGATCGTCGCGGCGGCTGAAGCGAGCCACCGGGCGGTCCCCGTTGATGGCGAAGCGCTCGGCGGCCCGCCGGCGCGGCGTGACGAAGTCGGCGTAGGGTTGGATGCGGCCCGAGGGCCCTTCGCGCAGCACGAGCTCGATGGCCCGGTCGTCCCTGCGGCGGCGGCGGACACGGCTGGCGAGGTCGAAGGCACCCTGGACCTCGTAGGGCAGGTTGGTCGTCTCCTCGACGCTGGTCAGCAGCTCGTCGTCGCCGCAGCGCTCCCAGTGCACGTCGCCCTTGCCGATCCAGTATTCGGTGTGGTCATGGACGAAGTGGCTCGCCACGCGCCAGACGAGGGACGAGTCCTTGTAGAAGATGCGCGGGTGGATCCGGCGCGGGGCGCCGCCGTCCGGTGGGCTGAGCACCACGTAGCCCACGAAGAAGCCCAGGGCCTCGTTGAACCGGTAGTCGGTGAGGAAGTAGGTGGCGTCGAACAGCCGGATCTCGTGCCGGGGCAGGTAGGCCCGGGTGAGCAGGATCCCCGGGTCCTTGCGGGCCGTGCCGGCGGGAGCCAGGTGCGCACCGTCCTCCACCAGGGCCTGGAGGCGACGAGCGACCTGCGCCGGGGTGTCGCTCGTGGGCGCCACGCCGGTCACGAGTCGTGTCGGTGGGGAGGAACGTCGGGTGCGGCGGGCGGGTACGCGAGCGGGAGCCATGACGGCGCACAACCTGTCGTCGCGGCGGCGCGACTGCAAGTCTTTCGTCACGTTGCCAGGGCCCTTACCTTGGGGAGCCCCTCCCCGGAGTCGCCTGATGCGTACGCCCGCTCCACGATCACGTCCCGGGCCCACGACTCCGTGCCGGGCGGCGGATGCTTGAGCCCGCGTGACGCGCCTCGGCTGGGCGGCGCGCGGGCCTGGCTCAACTGGTCGTTGGGCGTGGCCTTCGTCGTGCTCGTGTTCACGCTCCAGACGGGATACGCCGTCACCAACGTGAGCGTGGCGCGAGACCTGGGCCTCGATCTCTCGCAGGTGGGGCTCGTCGGTGCGGTCTACACCTGGGCCTTCGCCCTGGCGCAGTGCGCGACCGGTTCGATCCTCGATCGACTGGGGACCCGCTGGGTCCTGCCGAGCGCGTGCACGGTCGTCGGGCTCGGCGCGTTCGTGTTCGCCGGGGCGCAGGGGCCCGGGACGCTCGTGCTGGCCAACCTGCTCACCGCCCTGGGGGCCGCCTTCGGGTTCGTCGGCGCCGGGTTCATCGGCGGCCAGTGGTTCGCGCCGGTGCGCTACGGACTGATGTTCTCGTTGGTGCAGTGCTTCGGCTCGCTCTCGGCTGTCACGGGCCAGACGGTCCTGGGCGGACTGCTCGGCCAGTCGATTCCGTGGACGACGCTGATTCGCGCCCTGGGCGTGATCGGGCTGTCGCTCGGGGCGCTGATGCTGGTCTGTCTGCGTGACCCACGTCCACAGCGAGGCGCAGACGACGACGGCGTGCGCCGGTCACTCCCCGCGGTGCTGCTCGCCGACCTGGCCGCAGTGGCGTGCCGGCGCGAGACGTGGGTCAACGCGCTCATCGGGGGCGCGACGATGGGGACCATGCTCGGCATCGGCGTCGTCTGGGGACCGCGTCTGCTCACCGCGGCCGGCCAGGGGCCCCGGCCCTTCGCGGTGAGTTCCGCGGCGTGGCTGGGCCTGGCCTGCGGCGCGCCGACCCTGGCCTGGATCTCCGACCGCATGCGACGGCGGGCACTGCCGATGGCGCTGGCCTGCGCGCTGCAACTGCTGGCCCTGTGCCTGCTCATGCTGCGCGTGGGACCGCTCGAAGGCGACGGCCGCATGTGGTTCTTCCTGTTCGGTTTCCTGGCGGGCGGCTCGATGCTGGCGTTCACGGTCGGGGCGGAACAGGTGCCCCGCTCCCTGCTGGGGACGTCGGCGGCGATCGTCAACGGCACGCAGTTCGTCGTGGGCGGCATCATGATGGCCGTGCCGGGACACGTCCTGACCGGCACGGGGCTGCTGGCCCGTGCCCACGACGGGGTGCGCGCCGCGCTGGGAGGCGGGGTCGGTCCGTTGTCCGACCACCGCTGGGCGCTGGCGTGCATGCCCCTCAGCCTCGCCGCGGCCCTCGTGTTGTGCCTGTTCCTGAAGGACACGTATCGTCACGATGGTGCCGGTAGTCGGGATGGCGCCGGCGATGGCCAGCCCCCGACACCGGGAGCCGCGGCGCGTGCCGGCGAGGACTGAGCGCGCCAGGAGAGATCTCGATGGCGAGCGACCTGCCGCTCGGTCGACAGACGTCGTACCCGCGCGTCTACGCGCCGTCCCTGCTGGCGCCGATTCCCCGAGCCGTCGGTCGTGAGGCCCTGGGCCTCGGGGGCGCACCGCCCTTCGACGGAGTCGACGTCTGGAACGCGTACGAGTTGTCCTGGCTGGACGCTCGTGGCAAGCCGGTCGTGGCCACGGCCGAGTTGTGGGTCCCGGCCACCTCACCGCGGATCGTCGAGTCGAAGTCGCTCAAGCTGTACCTGAACTCGCTCAATGCCACGCATCACGACGATCCGAGCGGGGTGGCGGACCTGATCCGCTCGGATGTCGAACGCGTGGTCGGGGCCGACGTCCTGTTGAGGATCAGACTCGGAGAGGACTTCGGCCCGGCGACGATCGGGAGGGCGCCCGGCACCTCCCTCGACGGTGCGGAACTCACGATCGACACCTACGCGGTCGACGCAGGGTTGCTCGCCGGCAGCGCCGATGCGCGCAGCCAGGTCGAGGAGACACTCCACTCGCAGCTGCTCAAGAGCAACTGCCCGGTCACCGGCCAGCCGGACTGGGCCACGCTGGTGATCCACTACCGGGGCGGGCGCATCGACCGCGACGCGCTGCTGCGCTACGTCGTCTCCTACCGCGACCACGACGAGTTCCACGAGCAGTGCGTGGAGCGGATCTTCACCGACATCAAGCGCCAGTGCCTCCCGGACGCCTTGACGGTCTGGGCGCGCTACACGCGTCGCGGCGGCCTCGACATCAACCCCTTCCGCAGCGACTTCGAGACGCTCGAGCACAACCAGCGGCTGTGGCGCCAGTGAGCGCGGCCGCTCGCCGGCGGTGGACGCGTCAGGCCGCGTTGAGGCTCACGCCGCTGACGCCGTCGCTGCCATCCCGCACCCGGGGCCCTGGTCGCACTCGGGCACGCGGTCGACGGGCCCCGGGGACCCTCGCTACCATCGTCAGCGTGCATCATCACCAGGCGCCACGCCGTTGAGTCACACGCGATCTTCATCCACCCGCGGGCGAAGGCGGCGGGTCGCGTGCGCTGCGTTGGTGATCGCGTTCGTCACCTCGGGCGCCATGTGCGCGCCGCCCTCGGCGACGCCCGGCGACCCGGTGCCCGAAGGCATGCTGCGCGTGGAGGCCGGCGTCTTCACCATGGGCAGTGACGGCCCCGAGGCCTGGCCGGCGGAGCGACCGCCTCACCGGGTGGCGCTGGACGGCTTCTGGATCGACCGCACGGAAGTGACCAACCGTCAGTTCGCGGTCTTCGTGGAAGCGACGGACTACGTCAGCGTCGCCGAGCGCAGCGTGAGCTGGGAGCAACTGCAGCGGCAGCTCCCGCCGGGAACGCCCCGTCCCCACGAGGACTTCCTGGAGCCCGGCTCGATGGTCTTCACGCCGCCCGAACACGCTGTGCCGCTGGATGACATCTCGGCCTGGTGGGCATGGGTGCCGGGGGCGGACTGGCGACACCCGGAAGGGCCGCAGAGCGATCTGGACGGGCGCTGGGATCACCCCGTCGTCCACGTGGCATGGCTCGATGCGGCGGCGTACGCGGAGTGGGCCGGCAAGCGACTGCCCACCGAAGCGGAGTGGGAACTGGCGGCGCGCGGGGGACTCGAGGCCCAGGTGTTCGCGTGGGGGGCGACGCCTGCGTCCGACGCGGCGCCGCGGGTCAACATCTGGCAGGGCGAGTTTCCCCATCGCAACACCGCCGCCGACGGTTTCGAGCGCACCGCACCGGTGGGTTCGTTCGAGCCCAACGGGTTCGGGCTGCACGACATGGCGGGCAACGTCTGGGAGTGGTGCTCCGACTGGTACCGGGCCGACCACCACGTGATCCAGGCGGGAGGCGCCGACCAGTCCGAGCGGGCCGCGACGCCGGTGAGCCCCACGCACTGCTGGAACCCCAACTCTCCCTACGAGCAGCAGCGGGTGATCAAGGGCGGTTCGTTCCTGTGCCACGCGTCCTATTGTTCGAGCTACCGACCCAGTGCGCGCCTGGGCACGGCCTTCGATACCGGGATGTCCCACCTCGGCTTCCGCTGCGTCTGGGACGGCCCCGACGCCGAGTCAAGCGGGGAGCGTGGCGAGGTGCCGCCACGCTGACCCGTTCGCGCTGACCCGTTCGCGCCGAGTCGCTCACGCCGAGCCGCTCACGCCGGGCCGCTCACGCCGGGCCGCCCGAGGACTGTGCGGGACTGGCACGTCTCGCGCGCTCAGCGCGGTCGGCGGAACTCCGCCCAGTCGCGCTGCATCTCCAGGAACGAGATCGACGCGGACCAGGTGATCAGGCTCAGGCCGACGAGCGCCTCGGTCCCGGTGAGGATCCGCAGCGGTCCCTCGGGAACGATGTCCCCGAAGCCGAGGGTCGTGAAGACCGTGACGGAGTAGTACACGAAGTCGAGCCCGTCGTTGCCTAAGGGCCCGACGAAGTGCCCCAACTCGGGCCAGCCGGAGAGGAACCAGTACAGCAACCCGAAGATCCAGACCTCGACCACCAGCGCCGTCAACATCACCAGGATCAGGCCCACGATGCGGGCGCGGCGGGGCAGGCGCATGCGCGGGAGCAAGCGTGAGGTCCAGCTCATGGCCTCGTAGTGCACCAGCACGCAGGTCAGCGCCGCCAGACCGGAGATGCCGAACACGATCAGGTGCGCGGTGCTCACCGTGAACGGCGGTCGCTCGAGCGCGCCGAGGCATGCGAGGCTGGTCGACATGTCGAGCGACGCTAGCACCGGGGCCTGCGCGGTCCAAGCGCGCGAGGAAGTGGAACACCCGGGCCCGGGGTCCTCTGATCGTCTCTCGCCGGGCCCTTGGACGGCGAATCGGGCGGCGGTTCGACCGGGATCGATCGCCGTAGGGGACGCGGCTCCGGGCCCGGAGCCGCTCCGCCTTCGATCCGTGTGCGCGAGGCGCCTGTCAATTGAGGATCATGCTGTCCCCCTGGCCTACGCTCGACGACACGATGACCCCCGCAGCGCACGAGAACGCCGGCTCGCCCGACACCGGGTTGCCCGATGACACCCTGCCCTCCGGCGGCCCCAGCGGCCCCGGGCGAGGCAGCGGCTCCGGGTCCGGGTCCGGGTCCGGGGCCCGGCCCGGCGATGTGCTCGGCGGGCGGTACCACCTCCAGCAGCTCATCGGCAGGGGCGGCATGGGCGAGGTCTTTCGCGCGACCGACACGCAACTGGAGCGTGAGGTGGCGATCAAGGTGCTGTCGCTGCCCGCCGACAGCCCGCTCGACCTCGGCGAACAACTCGACCGCGAGGCCAAGATCCTCGCCAACCTGCGCCACCCCAACATCGTCCCGGTCTACGAGATGGCTGCCGACGGAGAACGCAGCTACTTCGTCATGGAACTCGTGCGCGGCGCCACCCTCGACGCCGTGCTGAACCAGGTGCACGCGACCCGTCCCGCGGGGGACACACGGCCGCGGGAGATCGGCGCCTTGCTCGACGCGGTCGGGCTGCCGCTGCCGGCGGGCAGGCGCTCGGTGGTCGACACGGCCGAGGAATGGTGCCAGGGAGTGGCGCGCATCATGCTCGAGACGGCCGGCGCCGTGGAGGCCGCTCACGCCAAGGGCATCGTGCATCGGGACCTCAAGCCGCACAATCTGATGTTGCGCGGCGACGCCTCGCCCGTGGTGCTCGACTTCGGCCTGGCAGGTGCGCGCACCCGCGACACGGCGGACATCAGCGACCGCCTGGTGGGCTCGGCGGCGTACCTGGCGCCCGAACAGGTCACGCACCAGCGCGCCGGCAACGATCCGCGCAGCGACGTCTACCAGCTGGGTCTCGTGTTGTACGAGTTGCTCACCTTGCGGCGTGCCTTCAGCGGCGCCGACCTCGACGCGGTGCTCGAGGAGATCAAGCGCGGCCGGTTCGCTCGCCCGCGCGCGTTGGACCGATCGATCCCCGCCGACCTGGAGTCGATCTGCCTGCGGGCGATGGAGCTCGAACCCCAGCGGCGTTACCCCTCGGCCAGGGAGCTGCGCGAGGACCTGCAGCGCTTCGTCGAGGGAGACGAGCCGCCGCTGGCGGCACGGGGCGGCGTGTTCTTCAGCATGTGGCGCTCGACCCGTTACGCGTTGCGCCGGCGACGGGTGGCGGCGGCCGCGCTCCTGGCGCTGGTGC
>JAJDEQ010000161.1 GCA_029259695.1 Planctomycetota bacterium | reverse complement strand
CACCTACCTGGATGACGAGGCCATCGCGCTGTTCGTCGAAACAGGCGCGTACCTCGTGCCCACGATCCACGCCGGCAAGTACGTGGCGCGGCAAGCGGAGATCGAGGGCTTCTACCCGCCCGCCATCCGCGCCAAGGCCGCCGCCGTGGGCCCGGTCATGCAGGGCGCACTCGGTCGCGCGTACCGCGGCGGCGTCCCCATCGCCTTCGGCACCGACGTGGGCGTCGGCGACCACGGCACCAACGCGCTCGAGTTCGAGTACATGGTCGAAGCCGGCATCCCCGCCGTCGACTGCCTGATCAGCGCCACGATCAACGCCGCCGACCTGTGCGGCCTGGGCGACAACCTGGGCACGCTGCAGCCCGGCAAGTGGGCCGACGTGATCGCGGTCCTCGGCGACCCGCTCGAGGACGTCACCGTGCTCCAAGACGTGCCGTTCGTGATGAAGCAGGGCGTGGTCTACAAGGGCGGCTGAGACACGTCCGCCTCGACCGTCGCGGTGACGCGCTGGACGAGGTCGACGAACGCGTCGAAGTAGCGCTCGCCCGGGTACTGGCGCGCGTCGGGCAAGGCGAGACCCATCCACGCAAGTGGGACGCGGAACTCTTCGGCGATGTCGCGCGCTCGAGAAGCGCGCACGACAGGGTCGGCGTGGTCCCATACCCTCTCCCGAACCTGCTCGAGGAAGGCGTAGGTCCAGCTCCAGAAGCGCCAGACGGGCACCTGGATGTCTTCCGACTCGGCGACGGCGAACGTCCGGTACGGATCCTGGAGTCGCAGCGTTCGCGCCCAGGATTCGGCGTTGACTGCGTAGGTGGTCGGACGATCCGCGCTCGCTTCGATGAAGCGCGCCTGGGCCATCTCGGTAGCGGCCCGTCGCACGGAGGTCTTCGAGTAGGCCAGGGCGCCGGCGATGGCAGTGGCTGAGATGCGCCTCTGTCTGTGGGCGGCGCAACTGCCGATCAGGAACGTCATCAGGTCGGCCTTCACACCCACGCCGAAGCCGGCGCGCAGGCACAGCATGAGCGCAGCGGGTTCGATCAGGTGGGGTTGCTCGGAACCCTTGCCGGGTCGCGCAGCATCGCGTGGCTCGAGCGCTTGCGTGCTGGCAAGCTTCTTCCAGCGACCGTCTCCTCGCTCCAGCGCCCGCGCCGCGAACCACGGAACGCCGCGCTCCCACACGTCACGCGGGTAGAGCATCTTCATCGTGTTGAGTCGCTGCACGCTCAGCAGCTTCGCGCCCGTGTCCGCCCACCACAGCAGCCGGTCGGTGAGCCGTCGCTCGCGTTCCCGTAGCGACAGGGACGCGAGGACGAGCGCCTCGGGGTCGATGATGCTCCGGGCGTGTTGGCGCCCCAGCGGAATGCCATCACCCGTGAGCACGCTCCACTGACGCCAGCACGCGTCGATCGTCGCGCTCTCGGCGAGGTGAGCGATGCCGGCGGACATGGGCGACCACCTCGTCGAGAAGCGTGGGGAGCTCGGAGAGGAACAATAAGTGTCTTATATATGATTGATTATCAAGTGCTTAGGAGCCGTTTATTGATTCTAGCTGATCAGGCTTGGCCCCTGGCACGCTCGGACGTGGGCCGACTCGCGGTTCTCGGACTCGTAGACAACGACGGTCTGCACGGACGCTCTCGCGCACTCCCGGATCCGCGATTCCGGGCGTACGCTGGCGTTCCCTTCCCCATCCGGAGTCGTCGCGATGCGCCCCGTCCGCACTCTGTTCGAGGTTCTCGGTGCGGTCGCTGCGTGCACCGCCGCCCTGTTCTGCAGCTCCGCATCGGCCCAGCTCACACCCACGCTGATGGAGGGCGACACGTTCCCGGGCTTTCCCGGCGTGGACGTGCTCCAGATACGCGGCTCGGCCAGCAACCACGTGGGTGACTGGGCCGTGCGCGTCTACACCGACGATGGCGTCGAGATCGAGCAGAACCTCTGGGGCTCGGTCGGCGGCGCGGCGCCCGCGCTGCTGCGCACACTCGGTGTCGTGGGCGACTACGACCAGCTCGGCTTCACGTCGCTCACCGATCCGTTCGGCATGGCGGACGACGGCAGCCTGATCTACGCCGCGCGGGTCGACGAACTGCTCGGTCCGGGTACCGGCCTCGACTCCCTGTGGGTGGACGACACCGTCGTCTACGTCGAGGGCGACGCGGTCTCGAGCATGCCCGGGTGGCTGTGGCAGTCGGCCTCCGATCCCGCCGGCACGGGTTCGGGCTCTCCCTTCTGGTACGGGCGCACCGAGCACGCGATCAGCGGTGACATCACCCGCTCGCTGTTCCTCGGGACCAACGCCCAGGTGCTCATCACGGGCGGCCAGGCTCTGCCCAACCTGCCCAACCGCCTCGACCCCGAGCTCCCCATCGTGATCCGCTACGGCGCCTCGGCCGAAGCCGGCCACTGGATGGTCGAGGCCAACATGGACGTCCTGCCCACCACGAGCAACACGGTGCTGGTCATGGACGCCGCCGGTCTCGAACTGGGCGGCGCGCTCGTGCAGGAGGGCAACCCCATCCCCGCGTCCATCGGCGGCGAGCCGGGTGAGCTGTGGGACGGCTTCCCGCTGATGGACTGCGCCGAGGACGGGCAGTACGCCTTCTACGCCCAGAACGTGGGCAACGCGAACCTGATCGTGAAGAACGGTGAGGTGCAGTACCGCTCCGGTCACCTGGTGGACGGCAAGGTCCTGGGCGGCAGCGTGCTGGGGCTCGTGATGAACGAGCAGGGCGACACGCTCTACCAGTACGGCTCGAACCTGCTCGTGAACGAAGACGTGATCGCCTCGGTGGGCGACCCGGTCGACATCGACGGCGACGGTGAGGCGGACCCCGGTTGGTTCATCGACCTGCTCGTCCAGACCGTGCTCGTGCTGGGCGACCGGGAACCGGACGGCAGCATGGACGTGGTCTTCACGGCGTGGTTGGAAGACCCCGTGACCTCCGACCTGCTCACGACCCTGTTCGTCGTGTCCTACGAGGATCACTTCACCGACGAGGGCTTCGCCCTGGCCGGCGTGCAGGGCGAGCCGAGCTTGCAGATCACCGGCTTCCTGGAGGGCGGCGACGACATCACGCTGACCTTGAAGGACGGCGTGCCCAGCGGGACGGCGACCCTCTTCGTGGGTGTCAGCCCGTTCTTCGCGGCGTTCAAGGGCGGCACGCTCGTGCCCTTCCCGGACCTCGTCGTGGGCGGCCTGCCCCTCGATGTCGACGGCAACCTCGTCGTCGGTGGCCTCTGGCCTGACGGTGTGCCCGGTGGCGTGTCGGTCTACTTCCAGTACTGGCTGCCCGACGTTGCAGCGATCTTCGGCGCGTCGGCCAGCAACGCGATCTCGCTCCTGACACCCTGAGACCGCGCCGGCCTTCCGGGGCGAGCCCCAGGCGCG
>JAJDEQ010000017.1 GCA_029259695.1 Planctomycetota bacterium | reverse complement strand
GCGGTCTTCTTCGTGCGCTTCTTTCACAACCACGGGTTCCTCACGGTCGACGATCGCCCCGTGTGGCGCGTGGTCAGCGGCGGGAGTCGTCGCTACGTCGAAGAGCTGCTGCGGCCGCTCGAGGGGCGCGTGCGCCTGTACACGCCCGTGCGTCGGGTGCGTCGCGATGCACACGGTGTCGAGCTGACCACGCCCGGCGGCATGCAGCGCTTCGATGACGTGGTGTTGGCGTGTCACAGCGATCAGGCCTTGCGCATGCTGGCCGACCCGTCGGTCGCCGAGCGGGAGATCCTGGGGGCGATCCCGTACCAGGAGAACGAGGCGGTGCTGCACACCGATCGCAGGCTCATGCCCGAGCGCAAGCTGGCGTGGGCCGCGTGGAACTACCACCTCACCGACGAGCCTGCCGAACGGGTCGCCGTCACCTACAACATGAACATCCTCCAGGGACTGCGATCGCGCGATCCGTTCCTGGTGACCTTGAACCTCGGTGACCGCATCGATCCCGACCGGATCCTGCGCCGGATCACCTACCACCACCCGGTCTTCACCACCGAGGGCTTCGCCGCCCAACGTCGCCACGACGAGATCAGCGGCGTGCGCAACACCTACTACGCCGGCGCCTACTGGCGCTACGGCTTCCACGAGGACGGCGTGCGCAGCGCCCTGCGCGTGGCCGAGCAGGTCGGCGTGCCGGGTCTCTCGGCATGAGTCCCCAGGTGCGGCACAGTGCTGTCTACCGCGGCTGGGTGCATCACCGCCGGCATGCGCCGCGGGGACACGACTTCCACTACCGCCTGTTCATGATGTACCTCGACCTCGATGAGCTCGACCAGGTCTTCGAGCGTCGCTGGCTGTGGTCGGTGGGGAAGCCGAACGTGGCCAGCTTCCGTCGCGCAGACTACCTGGGCGACCCGTCGGTACCGCTGAAGGACGCGGTCCTGGACGTGGTGCACGGGCACCTCGGGCGTCGCCCGGCGGGCGCGGTGCGCATGCTCACACACCTGCGCGGCCTGGGCCTCGTGTTCAACCCGGTCACGTTCTACTACGTGTTCGATGCTGCCGGCTCGCTCGACGCCATCGTGGCGGAGATCACCAACACGCCCTGGGGCGAACGTCACCGCTATGTGGTCGACGCCCGCGCCGCCACACGATCCGGGACGTCCCCCGGGGTGCAGGCCCGGTTCCCCAAGACGTTCCACGTCTCACCCTTCATGGGCATGGACATGGACTATGCCTGGACCTTCGCCGTGCCCGACGCCGAGCTGCTCGTGCACATGGAGAACCGCGGCTCCGGCGCAGGCCTGGAGGACGGGCCGGTGTTCGACGCCACGCTGCGCATGCAGCGCCGGCCGATCACGGCCCGATCGCTGGCCGGTGCCCTGCTGGCACACCCCGCCATGGCCGTCAAGGTGAAGCTGGCGATCTACTTCCAGGCGGCGCGCTTGTGGCTCAAGCGCGTGCCGTTTCAAACCCATCCGAACCGCCTGCCCCAGGCGTCCACGTCCGCGACGGGAGACCCCCGATGACCCCACCCCTGACCAGCCCCTCCGCCGCCGGCGCCGCCACCGATCCTGCCGCCGCGACGAACGCCTCCGGCAAGCCGGCCTTCACGGCGCGCATCGCCCGTCGGCTCGTGCTGGGCCGCCTGGCCGAGTTGCAGCGCGGACGACTCGTCGTGCGCGAGGCCTGGGGCGGCGAGACACTTCCGCTCGGCTCCGGGCGCAGCGACGAACTGCAGGCGACCCTGAACGTGCGCGACCCGTCCTTCTACACCCAACTCGCCCTGGGTGGATCGGTGGGCGCGGCCGAGTCCTACATGGACGGCGGTTGGGAGAGCGACGACCTGGTGGCCCTGATGCGACTGATGGTGCTCAACCGGGGGGTGCTCGATGCCATGGAAGGCGGCCTGGCCCGCTTCGCAGCCGGCGCGGCCCGCCTGCTCTACCGCGTCCAGGCCAACACACGCCGGGGCAGCCGGCGCAACATCGCCGCCCACTACGACCTGGGCAATGCGTTCTTCTCCCAGTTCCTCGACGACACGCTGACCTACTCGGCGGGCATCTTCGAGCACCCGCAGGCGACGATGGCCGAGGCCAGTCGCGCCAAGCTCGATCGCCTGTGCCGCAAGCTCGCCCTGACCGCGGACGATCACCTGCTGGAGATCGGCACGGGCTGGGGCAGCATGGCCCTGCACGCGGCACGGGAGTACGGCTGTCGCGTCACCACCGCGACCATCTCCCGGGAGCAGCACCGCGAGGCCACCGAACGCGTGCGCGCCGCCGGGCTGTCCGACCGCGTCACGATTCTGTTGCAGGACTACCGCGACCTGCAAGGCAGCTTCGACAAGCTCGTGTCGGTCGAGATGATCGAGGCCGTGGGCCACCAGTACCTCGACACCTACCTGGAGACCTGCAGCCGCCTGTTGAAGCCCGACGGCGTCATGGCATTGCAGGTCATCACGATGCAGGACCAGCACTACAGCCAGGCCCTGGGCGAGGTGGACTTCATCAAGCGCCACGTCTTCCCGGGCAGCTTCATCCCCAGCATCACCGCGATCCTGGACGCGGCCACGCGCTCGACCGATCTCAAGCTGTTCCAGATGGAGGACATGACGCCGCACTACGTGCGCACGCTCCAGCTCTGGCGCGAGCGCTTCCTGCGCAACCGGGAGGCGATCGCGGAACTCGGCTACGACGAGCGCTTCCTGCGCATGTGGGAGTACTACCTCTGCTACTGCGAGGGCGGCTTCGCCGAGCGCCTGACCGGCTCGGCCCAACTCGTGTTGACCAGGCCCGACTGCCGGCAGGCGCCGGTGCTGCCGCCGCTGCCTCGCGCGGATGTCACCGACTCGGTACGCGCGGCGGTGGATCAGGCGCCGAGCCACGCGGCGTGAACGCGCGGAGCCCGGCCACGCGGGGCCGGAGCACGCGGAGCTCGAGCGCGTGGGCTTCGAGCGCGTGAGCCGGTGAGGCCGACCTCCGAGCGCAGCCGACGCGTGGTCAACGTCGTCCTGTTCCAGGCGGGTTGGTTCGTGTGCGTGCTCGGCGCGGCGCGGGGCTGGACGCCCGCCCCCGAACTGTGCGGTCCGGTCGTCGTCGCGCTGACCCTGCTGCTCGCGCCGCGCGCGGCCGCCACGCTGGCGATGGTGTTGGCGTGCAGCGCGCTCGGGTTGCTGGTGGACGGGACGCTCATCCGGCTCGGACTCGTCGTTTTCCCGGCAGAGACGCCGGCCCTGCTCGGCGTGCCGTTCTGGATCGCGTCGTTGTGGCTGCTCTTCGCCACGACCTTCGACGGCTGCCTGCGCTGGCTGCGCGGTCGACCGGCGACCGCCGTCGTCCTGGGCCTGATCGGCTCCCCCCTCAGCTACACCGCCGCCGAGCGGCTGGATGCGCTCACGCTGGGCCCGGATCTCACCACCCTCGCGGCGATCGGTCTGGGCTGGGGCGCGATGATGCCGCTCCAGGTGGGGCTGGCGGCGCGGATCGTGGGTGCTGATCGGGGGCCTGCATCGTGATCGGCGTTCCCCGGCTGTAACGCCGGGGCGCGCTTGCTGATGGATTGGTGAGGCAGCCCCTTCCCGATCTTCGAGAGCCATCATGACCACGTTTCGCGCGTTCCTGGGCCTGTGTTGCGCCACGCTCCTCGCCGCTCCGGTCGTCCAGGCGGGCGATCCCTTCACCGCCGGCGACCTGTACCTGCACACGCCCGCCGCCACGGGCATCAGCTCGCTCGACGGCGGTGTGTTGCGCATCGATCCCGTCTCGGGCACCACCGAGCTCGTGCTCGACCTGGCGGGCACCTACTCCAGCCAGGGCGGCATGGCCTACGACACGTACCGCGAGGGCCTGCTGCTGATGGGACGTGTGGGCGGCCCGCTCGAGCCGGTCTACCTGTGGCTCATGGACGCGACGGGCCAGCTCCAGAACCTGGGTCACCAGAACCTCTCCTACCGCGCGCTCGCGCCCCGCGGTGACGGCACGGTGTACTTCCGGCAGGGCGGGACGACCGCCGATCAGGTGCGCTACATCGACCGCTTCAACGTGCTGCACACCGTGATGGACACGACCGGCAGCCTGCCGCTCGACATCGCCCCGAGCGGCAACGCGTTCATCTACGACATGCACTACGACGTCGCGACGAACGCGTTGTTCGCGGCGGTGGGCAGCGGGCTCGGGCCCGCGTGCGGTGGGGGCGGCGGCTTCTCCACCGGAGTGACCGTGTACCGCATCCCGCTCTCCGTGGACGGCACCCAGGCCGCAGGTCCGGTGAGCTGCAGCGACTTCGAGGTGAGCTCGAGCGGCGAGACCGTCGCCCAGATCACGGCGGGCCCCGGCGGGGACCTGGTGTTGGTCGTCGACACCAACAGCAACGGGCCCGAGAGTCGCATGCTGCTGGTCGACCCGGTCACGCTCGTCATCAGCAGCTACGCGGTGAACGACCACGTGGGTGCGGCGGGGACCAACGCCGGGCTGTACTCCACGGCGCTCTCGAAGGTCGTGATCCTCGACACGGGCAACGACGTGCTGCGCGCCTTCGCGCAAGGCGAGCTGGGGACCGGGCAGATCGTCACGACGAGCATGCCCGTGTCACCGGCGGGGAGTTCGGGTGAGATCGCCACCCTGGTCGAGGTCCCCGGCGGGGGTTGCGACGGGTTCTTCACTGTCTACGGCGCGGGGCTGGCCGGGGCCGGCGGTTTCGTTCCGCAGCTCTGGGGGACGGGGTGCAGCGAGATCGGCAAGGCGATCACGGTCGAGATCGATGACGTGCGCGGTGGAACGTTCGGCGCGTTGTTCGTCAGCGCGGGGCAGGCGGCGATCCCGTTCAAGGGCGGCACACTGCTCGTCGACCCGATCCTGCTCATGCTGGACATCGTCCTGGGTGGCTTCCCCAACGCGCCGGGTGACGGCTCGCTGTCGATCCCTGCGGTCCTGCCCAACGATCCGCTGCTCGTGGGCTTCTCCGTGTTCACCCAGGGCGCCTTCGCCGACGCCGGTGCGCTCAACGGCGTGTCGCTGTCGAACGGTCTGGAGATCGGCGTGGGCTGAACACCGCTGCCGTCGGGCGCGGCAACGGATCCAGGCGGGTCGCGTTCAACGCGAACGATGGCGCGAGAGCCCCATGTTCACGATCTTCTGGATCAGTTGCGGGTAGGGCAGACCGGACGCCTCGGCGGCGGAGGCCAGCTCCTCCTCCCACGCGATCTCGGCGTTGGGGTTGGCCTCGAGGAAGTGCAGCCGGCCCTCGGCGTCGAGGCGGAAGTCGATGCGCGCGTAACCGTCGATCTCGAGCACGCGACAGATGCGTCGCGCGAGACGCTCCGCCCGTGCGGCGACGCCCTCGGGCAGGTCCCGGGCCGGGCCGTGGGTGATCTGCATGCGTTTCTGATAGGCGACGTCGTGCTTCACCTTCTGGGTGGCGATGGTCGCGCCGGCCTGCTCGTCGAGCTTGCCGAAGTGCAGCTCCCAGACGGGCAGCACGCTGAGGCGTCGATTGCCGAGCACACCCACGTACAGCTCGCGCCCGTCCACGTACTCCTCCACCAGCGCGTCGGTGTGCACGTTGTCGTGGACGAAAGCGACGCGCTCCAGCAGCGCTTCCTCTGTGTCCACCACCGACGCCTGGCTGATGCCGTAGGACGATTCCTCGGTGGAACTCTTCACGATCGCGGGCAGTGACACGCGCGCCGGTCGGCGGATCTTGCGACCCAGGCGGCACACGGCGAAGCGCGGCGTCGGGACACGGTGATACGTCACGACCTTCTTGGCCAGCGACTTGTCGCGCGCGAGCGTGAGTCCGCGGGGGTTGCACCCGGTGTAGGGCACGCCCAACAACTCGAGGTAGCTGACGACGTGCTGGTCGAACTCGGGTAGCCCGGCGAACTGCTCGAGCAGGTTGAACACGACGTGCGGCTCGAACTCCTCGAGCGTCTCGCGGATCGGTCGCAACTCGTCGGACACGCCGAGCGAACGCACCTCGTGCCCCAGCTCGCGCAGCGCGTTGCAGACGTCGTAGTCCGTCTTCCAGACGTTGATCTGCTTCTCGGTGAACCCCTTGGCCGACTCGGGCGGCAGGTACTCGGGGTGCGTGAGATGGAGGACGCGGAGCTTCCTGGTCATCGGTTTGCCCTGGGACCGGTCACAGCGGAATCCAGTTGCGACGGTCGTAGAGGAAGTGCGTCGTGTTCACCGCCAACATCATGGAGAAGTCGGCCACGAGGGCGTCCGCATCGCCCACGGCACGCAGGTCGAGTTCGCGCACGCGCTGGATCATCTCGCCCAGGACCTCGTCGAGGGTCGGTTCGAACTCGCCCGTCCAGCGGCGAACGGTCGCGCGGATGCGCCGACGGTGGCGACGCAGGAAGGTGGAGGCGCGCTCGCCATCGTTCCGATCGGTGCCCTGCGGGAAGACCTTGAGCAGGTCGCTGTCGAAGACATCCAGCGTGCCGGGTGCGTAGTGGGTCCGACGCTGCTCGTAGTGCTCGGCCAGGGTCTGGGTCTGGGAGGAGAGTGGATCGATCGGCCTGGCTGTCCTCACGGCTGGATCGCGAGCGCCGATCTCGCGCATGAGTTCGTCCACGTACTCGAGCTTGTCGAGGGCCGGCCAGCCCTCGTAGCGCCGGCGCCAGGCGTGGTGTGGTCGCAGCCACACGGCGAAGGTCTCGGCGAAGTCCTCGTCCGGATGGGCCTGCGCGTAGTACAGCCGCAGGTGTTGCACGTACGCCTTGCTGGATGGGTCGGGCCGGTAGTGATCCGGGTAGGGAGTGGATGACGACCCGAACAACTGGCGCCAGCGTCTGCGTCGGTGCAGGCGGTAGGCCTGCTGGAACGCGTGCCCGCACTCGTGGCGCAGGATCTTCTGGCAGTCGTCGCGGTTGTTGCCCTCCACCTCGAGCATCTGGCTGCGCTCGAGTCGCACGAGGCGCGGGTGCAACAGGTAGAACGGCACGGCGATGCCGGGGCTGCCGAGAGGCGAGAACCACTCGGCACCGGCCCAGACCTTGGGACGGAACTTCAGGCCCCGGCGGCCGAGGGTGTCGTACAGCTTCTGCACGCTGTGCTCGACCCAGGTGCCCTTCACCCTGACGTCCAGATCGCGCAGACGCAGGCGCAGCAGGCGCGCGTCGCGCCACTTGGCCCAAGTCGGCTGAGCAGGCGACTTGGAATCCGGCTTCGTGGTGCGTCTCGCCATGCGGCCTACTGCAGCAGACTGTTCGTCTCGAGGAATCCCTCGAGCGCGGCGTGCAGTTCGGCGGGCCGTTCCATCTGGATGTAGTGGCCGATGTCGCTCCACACGCGGTAGTCGACGTGGGGGGCCCGCCTGCGCACGTAGGCCTCGTAGGCCGCGTCCCACGTGGGTTGCCGGGCCAGCACGAGCATCAGCGGGACCTCGATCGGATCGTCGCTCCAGGCGGCCGGGTCGAGCATGGCCTCGGCGGCGCCGGTCACGGTGACGTGTGGGGTTGCCAGGGCCATCTCCGTGATCGTGCTGCGGTCGGCCTGGCTCAGCCCGGGGCCGGGCATGAACTCGATCATGGTCGTCATCGTCTCGCGCCACTGGTCGCCGAGGAACGGACCGAACATGCTCTCGAACTGCGCGCGGTCGAAGAGCTGCTGGAGCGTGCCGTCGACGCCCACGATGCCGAGCGTGCGCTCGGGGTAGCGTGCGTAGAAGTTCATGGCCACGGGCACGCCGTTGGAGTGGCCCACGAGCACGGCGCGCGCGACACCCGCATCGTCCATGGCCGCCGCGACCGACGCGGCGAGCAGCGGGGCCGTGAACTCGCCCTCGGGCGCCTCGCTCTGTCCGTGGCCGATGAGGTCGACGACGAGCACGCGTCCCAGTTCGGCCAGTGACGGGTCCTGGTGCTTCCAGGCGACGGTGCTGCTCGACCAACCGTGCACCAGCACGATGGCCTCGTCGGCCCGCCCGCCGCTGTCGACGTAGTGGATGCGACGCCCGTCCTGGAGCGCGGTGTGTGCGCCGGGCGTGTGGTCGGTGATCGAGCGGCAACCCATCGCGGTGCTCAGGAGGGCCAGGGCGATGATGAACGTGCACCAGCGGCGTGAGTCGAGCATGCCCCGGAGTCTACGACCAGGCCGGCTCGACCGGAACCTGTTGCCCGACCGTCGTGGCCTCGCGCTCCGTTGCCGACGAACGGGATCGCTCTCGTCCCGTGGCGGTGCGCCTCCCGGTTACGGCACCTCGATCAGCAACGCGTTCGTGGCGGCGAAGCCCGCGGGACCGGCCGGGTCGTCGATCCAGATCTGCAGGTAGACCTGCAGGGCGGCGGGGACACCGGTGGGCCAGGTGGAGCCGATGACGAAACCGCCTCCGGGGCCCGTGGGGACGGGCAGCAAGAAGCCGGGCGGGTTGATGTCGGGGACGAGCGTGCCGCCCTTGAAGGGGGCGTTCAGCGCCGCGAACCCCACCAGGAGCCAGGCCGTGGCGTTGGTGCGGGCGTCGGCCAGGGCGATGTCGAGCGGGGTCTCGGGGCACAGCGAGCCCTCGCCCGAGAGCAGCGGCAGGCCGTTCGTGCCGGCGAGGCCCGAGCCGAGGTCGGTGAAGCTGCCGCACGCGGCGCCCACCCGGAACACGTTGGCCGGATCACTGGCGATGAAGAGGTTGCCGTCGTCGTCGAGCGCGAGCGCACGGGGGTTGAGCAGGGGATGGCCCAGGCCGTCGCCCGTGCTGTCGATCACGATCGAGGTGTCACCCGTGGGCGTGATCCTGAAGACGTTGCTGCTCGAGACCCCGGCCGCGTACACGTTGCCGTCCGCGTCGACCGCGACGGCCTGGCCGTTGTCGAACGTGCCGGCCCCGTTGCCGCCGGCGTCCATCAACTCACTGACCACCCCGGCGGAAGTGATGCGGAACACGTTGTCGCTCAGCAGGCAGGCGACGTAGACGTCTCCATCCGGGCCCACCGCGACCGCGTTCGGTGCGTCGACGACGGCACCCAGGCCGTCGCCCGTGGCGTCCAGGATCTCGGTGACGGCCCCGCCGGGCGTGCGCTTGAAGACGTTGTCACTGAGGTTGCCCACCACGTAGAGGTTGCCGTCGCCGTCGAGCGCCAGGTCGATGGGGGCGTCGAGCGTGTTGCCCAGGCCGTCGCCGGTGGCGTCGAGGATCACGCTGATGTCCCCGCCCGGTGTGACGAGCAACACGTTGTCGGATGACCGGGCGGCAACGATCAGGTTGCCGGACGCATCGCGCACGACGCTCTGGGCGCCGTTGGCCGCTCCCCCTGGTCCGGGGACGCCGCCCTCGTCGAGGAACGAGCTGATGGCGCCCCCCGCCGTGATCTCGAAGCCGTTGGTGAAACTCCCGGCCACCAGGTAGGCGCTGCCGGTGTCGTCGACGATCAGGTCCTGGGGGAACTGCATGCCCTCGCCGGGGCCCGCGCCGCTGAAGTCGATGATCTCGGTGACGTCGCCGTTGGGGGCGATCTTCAGGGCGTTGTCGCTGAACAACCCGCAGGCGTAGACGCTGCCGGAGGTGTCCACCGCCACCGCCCGGGGCTGGTCGAAGACGAGCCCGTTCGAGTTGCCCTCGGCGTCGATCAGCTCGGTGACGGTGCCCGTGGTCGAGATGGAGAAGGCGTTGTCGCTCGCGCTCCCGGTGACGTAGGCCTTGCCCAGGGCATCCACCGCGACCCCGTACGCGTTGAGCAACGTGTTGCCCCCGCCATCGCCGGTCGGTCCGATGATCTCGGTGATCACCCCACCCAGCGTGACCCGGTACGCATTGGACGTGGAGCTGGCGGTCACGTAGAGGCTCTCGGCGCCGTCGAGGACGACGTGGCTCGGCGCTCCGAGCCCCGCGCCCACGCCCCCGGCCAGGCTGTCGATCACCTCGCTGATCGCGCCGCCGAACGTCACCCGGAACACGTTGTTGCTGAAGCGGCCGGCCACGTAGGCCGTGCCGGCGCTGGTCACGGCCACGTCGACGGGGTTGTCGAGGGGGCTGCCACGACCATCTCCGGTGGCGTCGACGAGCGTGGTCACGGCGCCTCCGGCCCAGATACGCACGAGCGTGTCGCCCACGCCGTTCACGCCGTAGACGTTGCCTGCGCCGTCCACCGCGATGGCGCCCACCGTGACGCCGCCGGGCACCATGGTGGTCACGCCGCCACCCGGGGCGATGCGGTGGATGTTGTCGTCGCCGGCGACGTAGACCGTGCCGTCGTCGCCGAGGGCCACGTCGGCCACCACGCCCAGGGCGATCAGTTCGCTGGCGAGACCCTCCGGGGTGATCTCGAAGACCTGGTTGTCGTCGGTGACGTAGGCGGTGCCGTCCGCGGCGACCACGATGTTGTCCGGCCCGTTCAGCCCACCGCTCTGGAGCAACAGGCTGACCTGGCCGTCGGAGGCGATCTTGAACACGTTGTCCGAAGCCGTGCCGGCGACGTAGACGTTGCGCGCGCCGTCCACCGCGATGTCCAGCGGCGTGTCGAGCGGGCTCAGTTCGCCCAGCACCTCGGTGATCGTCTGCGCCCCCATGGCGTTCGTGGCGGCCAGCGTCGTGGCGGCCAGAGCGCACCCACACAGAATCCGCTTCGCGGTCCGGTTCATGTCGAGCCTCCCGATGACACCCGCTGTGATCTTACGACGCCTTCGGCGCCTTGGAGCAGAAAGCGCCGTGCGGCCCGGATCGTCTCGCGAGGCCTGCGGAAGGGGGCGCCGAGCTGTTCCTGGCCGGAGGCCTCCGCGATGGGCGGATCCCCCGAGCGCCTGTACCCTTGGAGCTGATGCCGCGCGACGGGTGCGGCAACGGGCGAGACCCGGGGCGGGCAGTCCCGGTCAGGCGATGGGGCACGCAGCCCTTCGCCGGTGAAAGGAGAGCACCATGGCGCAGGGAACGTTCGCGGTGACGGTCGAGGTTTCGCTGGATGGGGGCGGGTTGCCGCAACGCGATCGTTCGATCGCACAGCGCACGTTGCGCACGGCCGTAGCCTGTCTGCTCACGGCGTCGTTCGCCACGGCGCAGTTCCCGGGCACGGCCGCGCACAAACTGATCCCCGGCGGCGTCGGCGACACGGCCGGCTCCGAGGTCGTGTTGCGCGGCGACATCCTGGCGGTGGGCTCACCGCGGGACGGTGCCGTCGGCTCGAACGCCGGGTCGGTCTCGATCTACGAACGGGACGGCAGCGGGTGGAGCCTCGTGCAGACGCTCTATGCGAGCGACGTGTTCGGCCAGGTCGAGTTCGGCGAGGTGCTCGACTTCGACGGCACGACCATCGCCGTGTCGGCCACACCCTTCTCCAGCGGACTGCCGGGCAACGCCTGGGCGATCACCTTCGACGGCAACCAGTGGGTGGTGGAGGACCTGCCCCGACCGAACATCCTCACCAACGGCAGCCTGTTCGGTCAGAGCGTGGCCGTCGACGGCGACACGATCGTGGTGGGCGACCGGGGCTACGACACACCCGGCAAGAACAACGTCGGCGCCGTGTTCGTGTACGAGCGCATCGCCGGGAGCTGGGTCATGACCCAGCCGCTGGTCGCGACGAGCTTCGCCGACAGCACGCTGGCCGGCTACGACGTCGACCTCGACGGTGATACCATGGCCGTCGGCACGTTCGACGAGCGGGTGATCCTCTACGAGCGCACGGCCGGCGTCTGGGCCCAGTCCGACGTGCTGCTGTCCGACGATCCCAGCGACGACGCGTACTTCGGCTCGGAGCTGTGCCTGCGCGGCGACCTGCTGGCCGTGGGCGCCGAGCACGACACGATCCTGCTGCCCGAGACCGGTTCGGTCACGGTCTTCCGCCGGCTGTGCGGCAGCTTCGAACGCGAGGCGATCCTGCTACCCCCGCTGCTGATCGACGACGGCGATCGCTTCGGTGACGCGGTGGCCATCGACGGCGACGTGCTGGTCGTGGGCGCCACCTTCCAGACGGTCACCGGCGCCTCGTTCGGTGGCGCGGCCACGGTCTACCGCCACGACGGCTTCGGCTGGCAGTACGAGCAGCAACTCGAGAAGACCGTGCCGCAGCAGACGAGCTACTTTGGCTTCGCGGTGGACGTGGAGGGCGACGAGATCGTGGTGGGTGCGCGCCTCGACAACGAGGGCGGCATCAGCTCGGGCGCCGTGTTCGTGTTCGAGGGCACCCCGGTCTACGAGCCGTGGGCCACGCTGGGCGCCGGACTGGCGGGCTTCGCGGGTGTGCCCGAACTCGTGGGCGCCGGGACGCTCACCGCGGTCTCTGCGTTCCAGTTGAGCCTGGGCTGCGGCAACGCGTTCGCCCCGGTCGCGCTCGTGGTGGGTGTCAGCGCGTTGAACGCGCCGTTCAAGGGCGGCACGCTCGTGCCCAACCCCGACCTGATCGTGTTCGGACTCAGCACCGACAACCGCGGCGAGCTCGTCATCCCCGCCACGTGGCCCGCCGGCGTTCCGGCGAGCACGCCGGTGTACCTGCAGGCCTGGATCACCGACGCCGCCGGCCCGGTGGGCTTCGCCGCCAGCAACGGCGCGGTGGGCACGACACCCTGATATGGGTGGACCCTGTCAAGGTCTGTCGGTGGATGTCATGCCATAGGCGTTGAAGAGTTGGACGACAGGACCAGTCGCGACGGTCGATCAGCCTGATATGCGCGGGTTGGCTACCGCAGTTCCTTCTGTCCGTCACGG
>JAJDEQ010000160.1 GCA_029259695.1 Planctomycetota bacterium | reverse complement strand
TGCACAGAGCGCGCACGGCCTCGGGCGTGACGCCGCGGCGGCGCAGCCCCGAGAGCGTCGGCAGGCGCGGGTCGTCCCAGCCGGACACGTGACCGTCCTCGACGAGCTGCAGCAGCTTGCGCTTGCTCATCACCGTGTAGTCGAGATTGAGCCGGGCGAACTCGTACTGACGCGGGCGGCCGGGCACCGACACGTTCTCGATCACCCAGTCGTACAGCTCGCGGTTGTTCTCGAACTCGAGCGTGCAGATCGAGTGGGTCACGTGCTCGATGGCGTCTTCGATGCAATGGGCGAAATCGTACATCGGGTAGATGCACCAGTCGTCGCCCGTGCGGTGGTGCGTGGCGCGCTTGATGCGGTAGAGCGCCGGGTCGCGCATGATGATGTTGGGCGACGCCATGTCGATCTTGGCGCGCAGCACGTAGGCGCCGTCGGGGAACTCGCCCGCGCGCATGCGCCGCAGCAGGTCGAGGTTCTCCGCCACCGGGCGCTCGCGATCGGGGCTGTTCTTGCCCGGTTCGTAGGGCGTGCCGCGCAGTTCGCGGATCTCGTCCTGGCTCAGGCTCTCCACATAGGCCAGGCCCTTGGTCACCAGCTCCTCGGCGCAGGCGTACATGCGCTCGAAGTAGTCGGACGCGAAGCGCACCTCACCGGCCCAGCGGAAACCCAGCCACTCCACGTCACGCTGGATCGCGCGCACGTAGTCGACGCGCTCGTTGGCCGGGTTGGTGTCGTCGAAGCGCAGGTTGCAGGCGCCGCCGTAGTCCTCGGCCAGACCGAAGTTGAGGCAGATCGACTTGGCGTGGCCGATGTGCAGGAAGCCGTTGGGCTCGGGCGGGAAGCGGGTGACGATGCCGGTGTGTTTCCCGCTCGCGAGGTCGGCATCGATGATGTCGCGGATGAAGTTGGACGCGCCCCGGGCCGTATGGTCGGGGGCGTCCGCCGGAGCGGTCGCGCCGCGCGCGGGGTTGCGTGGGGACGTCTTGGACAAGGGGCCTCCAGCACTGCGGGGACCGAGCGGGCTCCGCGGGCACGGGGACGGCGCCTGCGTGGCGCGTCGCCCCACAGGCTCGCGTCCGTCGCGACCGATGACAAGAACCGATCGGGGCGGTCGCTCTCAGCCGGCGTCCTTCAGGGTGAGGACGAAGCGAGCGCCCGGCGAGTGTCCGCCATCGAGCACGAGGTCGCCGCCCAGTTCCCGGGCGAGGCCCCGGGCGAGGGCCAGTCCCAAGCCCACGCCGGGTGTGGGCTCGGGCGCGTCCCGCTCGAACGGCTCGAAGACCCGCCGCGCCGCGCCGGCCGGGATGCCCGGGCCGCTGTCCCACACCGAGAGCACGACGCGGTCGCCGTCGGGCCGGGCGGCCAGCACGATCTCGTCGGAGGCGCCGCCGCGCGCGTACTTGGCCGCGTTGTCCACCAGGTTGAACAGGATCTGCTCCACGACCGCTCCGTCGGTGAGCAGGCGGCGGCCGCGTGCTTCGCCGTCCTGGACCGAGAGGCGCATGCCCGCTTCCGCGGCCCGGCGTTCGAGCACCGGCCGGATGCGATCCAGCAAGGCCCCCACTTCGGTGGATTCCAAGCGCACCTGGGAACGCCCCTCTTCGAGGCGCGCGTAGAACAGCACGTTCTCCACCAGCCGCGCGAGACGGTTCGACTCGCTCTTGAGCGTCTGCAGGTACTCGCGGCGCTGCTCCTCGCCACGCACCATGTCGTCGGCCAGCATCTCGGAGTACATGCGGAAGGTGGTCAGCGGCGTGCGCAGTTCGTGCGTGACAGCCGACGCGAAGCGGCTGCGCCGTTCGGAGAGCGCGAAACTGGAGCGCAGGGTGGTCGCCACGGCGACCAGTGCGCACAGGGCGGCGAGCCAGGCAAGTGTCAGGGCGCCGCGCTCAGCCGTGAACCCGGAGGGCATCGGGACGCTCCCCGGCGGCACGTGCAGCCAGGCGGGGATCGTCGCCAGCACCAACCCCTTGCCGGTGTCGGCGTCCGGGCGGCGCAGCGGAAGCAGCTCCGCCCGCAGGAAGGTCTCCTGGTCGAACAGGTCGGCGGCTTCGTTCAGCAAGGCGCCGTGCAGGGACTCCCAGTTCACGCTGAAGCCCTGGTAGAGCGTCTCCAATCCCCGATCGACGCGCCGCGCGAAGACCAGCGTCTGCTCGGCATCGCCGACCCAAAGCGGCACGAACGTGCCCACCGTGACGCTCGACAGTCTCTCGTCCTCTTGTTCCACGTCGTCGACGACATCGTCGAAGAACCCGCCGTCCCCCACCGTCTGCGGCTCCCCCTCGCGCGGCAGCCCGGCCTGCTGAGCCGAGCCCCGCCCGTCGGAGTGTTCCTGCTGCGGCACGCTGAACTTCTGGACCGTCTGCCCCTTGTAGGTGTTCTGGAAGCGCTTGGTCCACTCGCGATCGCCGAGGTCGGCGGCGTCCTCCCCGCTCTCGTCGACCGCCGGCGCCGGAGCACGCGTGAGCTGCTCCACCCGCGACTCGCTGAGCGAGACCGACGCGGCGAGCCGTGCCGTCGTCAACACGCCGCGCAGGCGTGCCAGCCGGGCCTCGGAGCGCGCCACCCGCTCGGCGGTCGTGGAATGCGCGAGGGCCAGAACGAGCTGGTCTCCCGATGGAACCTGGGGTGATCCGAGACGGCCCTGGCCATCGAGCTGGAAGTGCAGCGGGAACTCCTGCGACTCGTACCCCAGAAGGGGCGACGGCGCCAACACGTCGCTGCCTCCCAGCGCGGTGAGCATGCTCGTGTAGGCCTGCTCCTGCCGGTAGTACGGCAGGTACTCGCGGTAGGGACGGCCGAACTCCAGCGCCAGCGGAGAGAGCAACCACGAGTCCATGCGCCAGAGAGCGAGCCGCACACGCTCTTCGTGCCGGGTCTGGCCGTGGGCCCGGGCCTGGCTGCGCTCCAGCTCCAGGACGGTGAAGGTCACCGCTGACAACGCCAGCACGATGGCCACGGCACAGGCGCCGAAGATCAGCCACCAGCGCTTCATGCGGGGTTCGGCTCTCATGCGGGGCTCACGTCCAGGCCCGCGCCGAGCGCGTAGCCTTCGCCGCGCACGGTGACGATCAGGCGCGGGTTGTCGCGATCATCAGCGAGCTTCTCACGCAGGCGCGCCACGTGCATGTCGACCGTGCGCGTGTGCAAGCCACGCGGGTCGAGACCCCACACCCGCTGCAACAGCTCTTCCCGAGCCGCCGGTCGCCCCGCCGCCTGCACCAGGTAGCGCAGCAAGCCGGCCTCTCGCTCGGAGAGCACGCACTCACTGCCGTCGGGTCGCTGCACGCGGCGGGAGCAGAAGTCCACGCCGCGACCGTCGATCGTCACGCGCCCGCTCTCGCGCGAACGCTCCGGCGCCCGCCGCAGCACGGCCGCGACGCGCGCCAACAACTCCTTGGCGCTGAACGGCTTGACCACGTAGTCGTCGGCGCCGCGGGTGAGCCCCGCCACGCGATCTTCCTCCGCGCCGCGCGCCGTGACCATGATCACCGGCAGGCCGGGGTGCGTCCGCATCAAGCGCTCGAGGACCTCGAAGCCGTCGGCGCCGGGCAGCATGACGTCGAGCAGCACCAGGTCAGGCGTGCGTTGTTGCGCCAGCTCCAGCGCGTCCAGCCCGTCCTCGGTGGCGCACACCTCGTAGCCCCCGTAGGTCAGTGCATCGACCAGCCCGCGACGGATCGAAGGGTCGTCCTCGACGACGAGTACCAGCGAGGGTGTCACGCTGTTCGGCTCCAAAGGAAGGGGCGGCGCGGTGCCCGGATGATACGTGCCGGACGCCGCGCCCCCAGCACCGGGCGCCACGGTCATCGCCGGATGTGCCGCGGGGCGCACCCGGCTGTCTCCGTCGCGACGTCTCCGGGGAAGGTGAAGCCCTTGTCCCGAGCCTGGCTGCGGATCGCCGTGCGCAAGACACGGTCGAAGGCACGCGCCTCGCCATCCGCCTGAGCCGCCAGCTCCTTGGCGATGAACGTGCGGCGCAGGGCGCTCAACTCGCCGATGCGCCGCTGGACCGCCTTGCGTCTGGCGGCCATGGCGGCCACGTGCGCGCAACGCTGGTCGTGGGTCATGGGTCGCATGGCTTCGGGCAGGCTGCCGCCGTCGACGGCCCCCCAGGTCACGGCCCCTCCCTCCAGGGCGTCGACCAGATCCCAGGAGGACGACTTGTACAACCGGCCGCCCTTGGTCACGGCGCGATCGGCAGCAGCCGCGCCGTTGACCGACGCCGCGTTGCTGTCCTGCCAGCGCTGGTTGGACCAGCCGGCCTCGCCGCCCTTGCCGTACGGGATGTAGGTCTCGTTGAGCGCCAGGCCGAGTGCGGTCAGCTCGTCGTCGTAGGGCGAGCTGATCGCCAGCGTGCCGTGGTCCTGGTCGATGGACGCGAAGTAGCCCTCACCCAGCTCCGCGACCTGACGCCAACCCGGCGCCACCATGTCGGTGGGCGGGCCGCAGTAGATCGAGTTGATCACGATGCCGTCGGCGCCGGCCTCGCGACACGCCTGTTGCATGGACACCAGCGGGTCCTGCTCGGCCGACTCGTTGCCGGCCACCACCAGCAGCTTCAGCGCACCCTTCGAGGACGACCATTCGAGCTTGCGCGTGGCCACGTGCACCACCCGCCCCACGTACTCGGTGTTGCCGTGCGCTGCCAATCCGAAGAGCACGGCCGAAACGCTGTCGAGGTCATCGGTGAACGGCAGGTCGAGCTGGACGTAGCCATCCTCCGCCGAGTGCATGTCGCTGCCGAAGGTGAGCAGGGCCACACGCAGGCGCGGCGTGGGGTCGGCCAGGGCCAGGTCGTTGACGATCGCCCACAGCTTCTCGCGCGCGGAGTTCAGCAGCCCGCTCATGCTGCCGCTGGTGTCGAGGCACAACGCGATGTCGATCGGTCGCGCGTCAGCCGGGTCGTGGCCGGGCGCCCGGTTGGCGGCTGCCGGGGCGGCGAGGGCGGCGCCCGCGACGATCGAGGCCAGGGTCAGGGCAATCAGGAACGAGGAACGCATGGTCGGGCTCCGTGGGTGTGGTCTGGGCGAAGCGCGCGCACTCCGGTGCGCGGCCGAGCAGGGCTCACAGCGTTGGCGACTGCTCGCTCCATCAAACGCGCCGGACGCCCTCCCGGGCGTAACGGGCCCGTAACGAGCACTGTGCGGCGCCCTCCCACGACGGCGCCGAAGCGCGGCCCGGCGCCCTGACATCCCCCACAGCCACTCGCTACCATGCAGCCCCGAGCGACCGAGATCCTGCGTGACCAGCATCGCGTTCCGCGCCAAGCGCCCCATGAACTACGAGATCTTCCGGCCCGTCCACCGGCGGCTGCTGGAGGATCCGCGCATGTCGATCGTGCTCTACGGCAAGCAGCAGGGCCGCTCCGACTCGAGCCTGTTCGATCGCGTGGGGGCGCTGCCCGCCCGGCGACGTCCCAACTGGATGGCCAAGTTCAGCTCCCCCGACGTGCTGTTCTCCGCCGACTGGTTGCTGGCCACGCGCCGCGCCCGAGCCACGATCCAGATGTTCCACGGGATCTCGGGCAAGGGGCACAACATGAACAAGCGCGTGCTGGACTACGACCACGTGTTCGTCATCGGGCCGTGGCTCGAGCGCCGCCTGATCGAGCGCGGGTTCTTCCAGGCGGGCGACCCGCGCCTGCTGCCGGTGGGCATGCCCAAGACCGATCGCCTGACCGACGGATCGCTCGACCGCGCCGCCACGCTGCGCGCATTCGGCCTCGACCCGGACGTGCCCACGGTGCTCTACGCCCCGACGTGGGGGCCGGAGTCTTCGCTGGAGGAGATGGGACACCAGGTGCTCTCCGTGCTCGCCGGCATCGACGCGAACGTGATCGTCAAACTGCACGACAACTCGTACGACCCGCGCTACGCCCAGGCCGACTGGAGCGCCGCGCTGGACGGCGTCAGGCGCCCCGGCCTGGTGACCCCCGCGGTGTCGGACGTGATCCCGCTCATGCACGCAGCCGACCTGCTCGTCACGGACTTCTCGTCGGTCGCCTTCGAGTGGCTGCACCTCGATCGCCCGTCGATCCTGCTCACGTTCCCGGACCAGCTGAAACACCGCGCCGACCGGGCCGACGTGACCACCTGGCGCGACAAGATGGCCCGGGCCTGCGACGACGTACGCGCGCTGCCCGAGCTGATCGCCACCGGACTCGACCGGCCCGATGAATTCGCGGACGTACGCCGCGCCGCGTTGCACGACGTCTACTACAACCCGGGCAACGCGACCGACGCGGCGATCGAGCAGACCTACAGCATCCTGGGCATCGGCGCACCCGCAGCCGCAGCCACCGCCTGACCCCGACCACCTGACCGCCGCCCGCCGACGCCGTGCGCGACCACGCCCCGCCTGCCGACCGATCCGAGCCCGACCGTGACCCCACCTACCGTGTGCATCCTGGCCGCAGGTCGCGGCTCGCGCCTCGGCGACGCCACCGCCGACCGCCCCAAGAACCTGATCCCCGTGGCCGGCGTGCCCGTGCTGGACCGGCAGCTCGCCGCGCTCGACGCGTGCGGCGTGGACCCGGGCACGATCCGCGTCATCACGGGCTATGCGGCCGAGGTCATCGGCGCGGGCTACGGCGAGCGCGTGGGCCTGATCCACAACGACAAGTGGGACGTCTACAACAACATCTACACCGTGCTCATGCTCGCGCAGCACGTCCCCGACGACCTGCTGCTGATGAACGGCGACACCATGTTCGCCACGCCGATCCTGGCCTCGCTGCTGGCCTGTGAAGGCGACGCAACGCTGGTCATCGACGACACCTGCCCGCTGGCCGAGGAGCAGATGAAGGTGACCTACCGCGACGGCCGCATGACGCGGATCGGAAAGGACCTCGATCCGGGCGGGGCGGACGGCGAGTATATTGGGCTGCTTCGTTTCCGCGGCGAGGCCCTCGCGGTGTTCTACGGGGAGCTCGAACGCATGGTGGCAGCCGGTCGCACGCACGAGTGGTACGAAGGCGCACTCAACGGCATCGCCGACCGGGTGGCCATCGCGAGCTGCTCGACGGGCGGCTCGCCGTGGATCGAGATCGACACGCTCGAAGATCTGGCGGCCGCTGAAGCGTTGGCGCCACGCCTGGAGGACTGAGGGCTCACCGGCCCTGCCACGACCATGGGAACGCTGCTCCAGACCGTCAGCCTGCCGCTGTTCACGGTGGTCCGCCCCGGCGCACTGGGGGACATCCCGGCCACGCTGCGCGAAGCCAACCTCGCGTTCGCGCGGGCGCTGGTGGTGACGGGCGCCGGACCCACCGCCGCGCTCGGGCGACGGGTCGCGACGGCCCTGGAGGACGCCGGCGTGTCGGTGCGCGTGGAGGAGGTCACCGCCCCGACCTTCGACGAAGTGGACCGGGTCAAGCGCGACCTGGTGGAGGCGTTCTACCCCGACCTGCTGCTCGCCGTCGGCGGCGGCTCGGTGATCGACGTGGTCAAGCTCACCGCCGCCGAGCGCCGGCTGCCGTGGATCTCGGTCCCGACCGCGGCCAGCAACGACGGCTTCTGCTCACCGGTCGTCGTGTTGCGCAACAACGGAGGCCGCAGCAGCGTGGGCGGCGTCATGCCCCTCGGCGTCGTGGCCGACCTGGACGTGCTGGTGGGTTCCACGCGGCGCCTGCGCCTGGCCGGCATGGGTGATCTGCTGAGCAACTTCACCGCCTGCACCGACTGGCGCCTGGCCGCGGAGCGCGGCAAGGCGTCGCTCAACGGCATGGCGCTCACCCTGGCCCGGGCCGGCGCCCGGCAGGTGCTCGCGACCGCCGCACCGGACGCCGACGACCCCGCGTTCCTCGAGCGCGTGGTGGAGGGTCTCGTGCTGAGCGGCCTGGCCATGGAGGTGTGCGGTACGAGCCGGCCCTGCAGCGGTTCGGAACACCTCGTCTCGCACCAGCTCGACCACATGGCCGCCGGCAACGGACTGCACGGCGAACAGGTGGGCCTGGCCACGATCTTCTGCAGCGTGCTCCACGGCGACGATCCCGCGCCGCTGCAGGCCTTCGCCGCGGCCGCGGGCATGATCGCCACACCCGAGGACATCGGCGTGAGCCGCGAGGAGTTCGTGCAGGCCGCGCGCCTGGGACCCGAGACGCGCCCCGGGCGCTGGACCGCCCTCTCGATCGCCGACGAGGACGACCTGCAGCGCGCCTACAACGCGGCCTTCCCCGCATGACACGAGACGAGAACGGCATGAACACGGGACAGCGGACCAACGCCCCCATCTTCGTCGTCGGACATCCGCGCTCGGGCACGACCCTGCTGCGACTCATGCTCAACGAGCACCCGCGCATCGTGATCCCCGCCGAAGCGCACGTCGCCAGCTACCTGCGCCGCGTCGAACAGAAGTACGGTTCGATGAAGGACGAAGCCAACCGCCGCGTGGCGGTGGAGCGGCTGGTCAGCAAGAAGCGTCAGCTCGAATGGGAGCTGGACCGCGACGAGACCTACGCGCGCGCCATGCAGGCCGACTCCCCCGGCGGCATCTTCGACGCGATCATGCAGCTCTGGTGCGAGCGCACGGGCAAGGCCCGCTGGGGCGAGAAGACCCCGGGCACGTACCGCTTCCTGCCGGAAGTGAACGCATGGTTCCCCGAGTGCCAGGTGATCCACATCATCCGCGACGGTCGCGACGTGGCCGTGAGCTGCCTCACACCGCCCTTCTCGGACAACTACGACAAGGGCAACGTGTACGAGGTGGCACTGCGCTGGCGCGACGCGATCCAGCGCTGCCGCCGGGCCGCGAAGACGCTCGGCCCACAGCGCTACCTGCAGATCCGCTACGAAGACCTCGCCGACGATCCGGAGGGGATGCTGAAGGGCATCTGCGAGTTCCTGCGCGAGGACTTCGCCGAGTCGATGCTCGACTACCACAAGAACGCCCGCAGCAATGTCGCGCGCGGCGACAACTCGTTCCACCAGCGCACGACCAAGACCGTCAACAAGGGTCGCGTCGAACGTTGGCGCACCGACGCCGACGACGAGTTCGTGTGCGGCTTCGAGGGCATCGCGGGGAAGCAACTGACCGAGTTGGGCTACAGCCTGAGTGGCAAGCGGCCCACCCCCGCCCAACGCATGCGCATCGTCTACGAGAAGCACCGCCCGCGTCGGCTGATCAGGAACTACAAGCCGCCCACCGGTTCGGCGGCCCACAAGCCCGACCAGACCCAGTCGGCCTGAGCGCTTCCGGCGCCGCCGCGGCGCACGACACGCGCAGCCCCCGCCGCTCAGCCCTCGAGTTGCTCGAGGTACTGCTTCAGGACGACCGCGCTGTTGCGGGCCTCGTCCCGGGCCGCGAAGACGAAGGTCACCGGGCCGACTTCGAGCTGGTCTCGGAGCCCCTTCAATGCCTCGGCGTTGCCCTTCAGCTCGGCCCGGTAGCGTCGCTTGAACTCGGGCCAGCGCTCGGGCTCGTGGGCGTACCAGCGCCGCAGCTCCGTGGACGGGGCGACGTCCTTGGCCCACAGGTCGATCCGGGCCTGCTGCTTGGCCACTCCCCGCGGCCACAGCCGCTCCACCAGGACGCGCAGGCCGTCCCCGGGCGCCGCGGCCTCGTAGGCCCGCTTGAGTCGGATCGTGGTCATCGTAGGCGCTCCGAAACCGCACTGTGGCCCACCCCGCCGCTCAATCGCGCTGCCCCGGCTTGCGCTTGGTGAACACCAGCGTGCTGCCCGAGACCACGCCGCGACTCTCCAGCGTCGGCCGTCGCGCCTTGACCAGCCGCTTCTCGTCCTCGTCCTCGTACGGCGGAGGGTAGACCAACACGTGCCAGCCCCGGCCGGTCGTGCGCAGCTCGGCCGCCAGCTCGTCGATGCCCGTCTCGGCCGGGCGCTGCAACAGCACGCGCAGCGGTTCGTCGTGGCGATTGTCCACGATGACCCAGAAGCGGATGTCGGTGCACGTGAGCAGTTCGATCACGTCGAGCCGTCCGCGCCCGATCTCGGCCGTCACCGCGGGAGCAACCACGTGCAGCGACAGGCGCAGCCTGCGCCGCGGGTGCTCTCGCCGCCATTGGGCGTAGGCCCGTGCGATCTGGATGAAGGGCATGCGCACCGGGAAGATGCGCTGACGCCCGGCTGCGAGCAGTTGCAGCAGCACGTGGCGATGGCCGTCGTCCCAGGCGCAGTCGAGCAGTTCGCCGGTGGCGCGGGCGATGAGTCGCAGGTCGTGCTCGCCGCGCTTGCTGCGCGCCAGCACGGCATAGATCGGATGACCGCTGAACCGCGCCACGTGACCGTCGCCGTGCACCTCCAGCGGGTCGGCGTCCTCCACCCCGGCACGGCGCAACAGCGCGTGGATCCCGCGACTGAACGCGTAGTCCTTGCCGGGCGTGCCGATGGCGTTCACGGCCAGGCACTGCTTGCGGCTCGCGTCCGGCAGCGGCAGGTGGGCCCGCACGACCTCGAAGTCGGCGTCGTCATCGCTGCCCGTGGGCGTGTGCGGCGCCGACAGGGAGTAGCCCCAACGCACCTCCTTGCTGCTCGAGCGTTCGATCGTGTCGGCCAGGCGATCGAGGTAGCGCGGCAGGTCCCCGTGATTCCGGTACTCGAAGACCTCGGTCTGGTAGCGCTCGCGCAGGAACAGGCGCTGCGCCTCCGTCAACTCGCCGCGCCGGATCAGTGCGTAGTGCGGGTGACTGCTGGGGCCGTAGGTCTCGAGGATCTCGCCGAACAGTTCGAGCAGGTAGGGATCGCGCAGGCCCGACCCGACGAACAGCAGCGAGCGATTGCGGTAGACCTCGGCGAAGGCCCGCCGGAAGTGCAGCTCGCGGTAGGTCACCGAACGGTACTCGGCGTGACCGACGACGAGTTCCCGCTCGAGGTAGCGCGCCTCGTACCTGGTCGGCGCCGGGGGACAGGGTGCCCCCAGGAAACCCTGCAGGGCCCACACGAGCGTGCGTGACGGAGACGTGAGCGACGAGAGCACCCGCTGGCAGTCTTCGGGGTTGCGGCCGAGCACGTCGACGTTGCGACCGTCGGTGCGCTCGCGGAAGGCGGTCACGAAGCAGTTGTCGTAGTTGGTCGTCAGGACCAGCGGCCACCACGTGCGCGCCAGGGCCTCGGTCTGCTTGGGCGGCGAGTGCCGCCGGCCGATCAACGCGTGACGCACACGGTCGGCGAAGCGCAGCGGGGCGTCGTTGCGCAGGGTGCGCACGGCGGTGTGGGCGCGCCGGATGAGCGCGTCGGGCTCGGCGCTCGGTGAGCGCGGACGGGTGCCCGCCGTGCGCTCCAGGCTGGTGATGAACTGCGCCCATCCCGGACACGTGGGCACGCTCATGCCGGCGCCGATGAACGGCACCAGGCGTCCCTTCTCGTACGCAGCCACGAGCCGCTCGAGAGTGCGATCGAAAGCCGATGCCATGCGCGCCTCCCCCGGGAGGACGGCATTCTCGCACACGACTCAGCGCACGCGGGAGCTCAGGTCGTGCGGGGCTTGCGCTGCCACGGGGACATGTTCGACTCGCGCCACGCGAACCAGCCCTTGGGCAGGTCGGCGAGTTCGCCCAGCGAGGGGTCGAGGTCGAACAGGCAGCCCAGGCAGACGAACAGGCCGTCCTCGAGGTCGTTCGTCTTGCCGCACAGGATCTGCCAGCAGCCGTCGTCGGCGTCGTGGGTCACGAGCAGGATCGGATCGCCCGCCTCGGCGATGTTCACCGTGGTCAACGCGCCGACGTCGATCGGCTCGTCGAACGGCCACTGGGCCTCGGAAAAGTCGTGTTCGTGATCCTCGTCCATGGTCTTCCAGATCGGCTGCGAGGCCCGCCAGCGTTGAGCCCTAGTCCGGCTAGCCTCGGCCGCCCCGGAGAGGAAGCCGGAAATCCGGCTCCATTCGGGCGATCGAGCCCTGATCCGGCCTCCCCGGCTAAGATCAGGCATCGAGTCCGGCCCCGCGGAGATCCTGCTCCCGGCGCCGACGCCAGGTGAGCCCCCGCCGTGAGCGCCGTCTGCTTCTTGTCGTCCGGCCAACGCCTCCCCCAGTGGGTGACGACGAGCCTGCGCGCTTCGAGCGCCATCATGCTGCTCGCCGCCCCGTTCGTGGCCGGGACCGGAATCGCTCCCGCGCCCCCGCGCGGCCCGACGTCTACCGCCACCGCCACCGCCACCGCCACCGCCACCGCAGCCGCAGCCGCAGCCGCAGCCGCCGCCGCAGCTGACGACGACGACGACGACGAGCGGTCCGACGCCGCAGCACTCGCTGCCGAGGTGATCGAGGGCGCACTGCCGCTGCCCCCCGGCACGCAGGCGGACGACGTCCAGGGCGAAGCGGTCAGCGTGCCCGTGCGCACCCACCGCTTCACCGCGGCGGGTGACGGCCCGCTGACGATCGAGGTGGAGAGCTACGCCTTCAACGCCATGCTGCGCGTGCGCACCGAGGACGGCGAACTGCTGGCCGAGGACGACGACGGTGGCGTGCAGCAGAACTGCCACCTGGTCCTGGACGTCGCCCGCGACACGACCTACCTGCTCGACGTCACCACCAGTCGCACCAGCCTCGGCCGATTGCGCGCGGGCCCCTACCGACTGGTCCTCCGCGCCGGGCGACACGCCCCCGCCGATGGTGTGCAGGCCCAGGCGATGACAGCCGAGTTCTGCCGCGTGTACGGCGAGCGCTACCTGCTCCAGGCACGACAGGATCCCGAACAGGCGGCGACGCACATGGCCGGCGCCGTCCAGTCGTTCCTCGCGGCCGGCAACATCGAGTTCCAGCTGGATCGCTGGACGGCGGCGCGTCCCGTGCTGGAACGGGCCGGGGAGCTCGCGCAGCAGGAAGGCCTCGCGTCGAACGCGGCGCTGGCCTCGATCCTGCTCGGCGCCCTCGACCAGCTCGAGGGTCGCACCGATGACGCCATCGCACGCCTGCAGCCCCTGGCCCCCGCCGTGGCGGGCAGCGGCGAGACCGAGTGCTTCGTCCAGAGCTACCTCGGCTCCGCCTTCCTCGACCACGGCCGGGAGGACGACGCCGAGCGCTGCTTCGAACACGCGCTGCAGGTGGCCCGCGAGATCGACCACGCGGGCAACCAGGTGGAGGCCCTGGGCAAGCTGGGCTGGCTGGCCCAGTGGCGCGGCCGGCTGCCGGACGCCGAGCGGCTGCACCGCGACCAGGCCGACCTGGCGCGCGCGACGGGCGACGCCGACGGCGAGGCCCGGGCGCTGATCAGCCTGGGCACCGTGCAACGCCAGCGCTATCGCTGGCTCGATGCCGTGGACACCCTCGAACAGGCGCTCGCCCTGGCGAACACCCCGCGCACGCGCCTCGACGCCTTCGGGGCCACGGGCGACGCATACCTGGCCCTGGGTCGCCTGGAAGAGGGCCGGGCCTGCTTCGACTCGGTGCGCGAGATCGCCGTCAGCCTGAACGAGCCGTCGAGCGAGCGCTTCGCGCGACTCGGCGTTGCCCAGGCTCTGTACAACGAGCGCCGCCTGGGAGAGGCGCGCGACATGCTGCGCGCCCTGGCGGCGGAGGACGACGCCGCGGAACGCGCCGGCGCACCGGCTCCGCCTGCCGCACGAGGCAACGTGCTGTTCCAGCTGGCCTTGTTGCTCGCCGACCTCGACGAGCACGACGTGGTGCGCGACACCTACGCCCGCACGCTCGAGCTGTTCCGCGACGCCGGCGACGCGTTGGGCGAGACCCAGACCCTGGCCAACCTCGCCGTCTACCTGAAGCTGCAGGACGACGTCACCGGCGCGCGCGCCTGCTACGACGAACTCATGGCCCGAGCCCGGGCAGCCGGCCTGGACGAGGCCCGCGCCCGCGCCGCCGCCAACCTGGCGCTGCTCGAGCTGGACGACGACCGGGTGGACGCGGCGCGCGCCCACGCCCACGAAGCCCTGAGCGTGGGTCGGGAGCTGGGCCTGGACGATCTGGTGGTGGACGCCCTCGTGGTCCAGGCCCAGATCGACCTGGCGGGCGGCGACCTGGACGGCGCCCTGGCAGCCTTCGAGCAGGCGCAGAACGTGGCCGCCGACTCACCATGGCGCTCGCTGGACACCGGTGAGTCCGCCGCCGCCCGCGCTCGGCGCTGGTACCTCGGGGAGCTGGCGCAGGACCTGGCCTGGCTGCGCAGGCAGCGTTCGGTCGGCACCGGGACAGGCCCCGACGGGCGCGCCCTGATCAACGAGGGCTTCGTGGAAGCCGCCCGCTGGAAGGGCCGCGCCCTGCTCGAGGGCATCACCGAACAACGCCGCGAGGACGCGGTGGACCTGGCCATCGGCGTGGGCATCGAGGCCGTGCAGCAGGACGTGCTGGAACCGGGCGAGCTGCTGATCGAGTACGTTACCGGCGACGCCCGCTACTACGCCTACGCCATCACGCGCGACACCGCGCAGTTCGTGGCGCTCGGCGAGCGCGACGTCATCGACGACGAACTGGGCACCTTCCTCGATCTCATCGGGCACGAACCGGACGCGGCCGACGCCGCCGCCGTGGCGCGAACCGGCGGAACGCTCTACCGGGCTCTGTTGGGGCCGGTGCTCACGGCCGTCGCGAGCGCGCTGCCCACCGGCGACAGCGCGCCGACGCGGCTGCTGATCGTGCCCGCCACGTCCTTGTCCGGCCTGCCGTTCGAGGCACTCGTGGCCGACGAGCCCGGCGGGGCCGCCGACCCACCGCGCTCCTTCGCCGATGTGTCCTTCCTGCTCGACACCCACGAAGTCGTGTACGCGCCGAGCACACCGGTCCTGGCCGAGCTCACCGCAAAGGGGACCCGCTCCGCGCGGGGCGCCGTGCTGTTGCTCGCCGACCCCGTCTACCCACAGCAGAGCGCGGACGGCGAGGGCTGGCTCGAGCCGTTGCCCGGCACGCGCGACGAAGCACTCGACATCGCGTCGATCGTGCTGGAGCTGGCGCGCCAGGGTGACGGCACCCCGGACGACTCCCCGCTCGACGCCATCGGGGCGGGTGGAGACGCATCCTTCAGCAACGACGCCCTGGCACTGCACCTCGGCGCCGCCGCCACTCCGGCACGGTTGCAGGGAGACCTGTCGCGCTACGCCATCCTGCACGTGGCGGCCCACGGTCTCGTGGACCCGGTGTCACCCAACCGCTCGGCGCTCGCCCTGTCCTTCGACGCGGACAGCGGCGGCCGCGTGCCCCTTGCCGCCGTGCTCGATCTGAAGCTCGACGCCGATCTCACCGTGCTCAGCGCATGCGAGACGGCCCGCGGCCGCAACCAGCGCGGCGAAGGCGTGCAGTCCCTGGCCCGCGCCTTCCTCCACGCGGGCTCCCGCTCGGTGGTGGCCAGCCTGTGGAAGGTGAGCGACTTCGAGACGTCGCTGCTCATGCGGCGCATGTACGCCGAGCTGTTGCTGGCCGGACGCCGACCGGCGAGCGCGCTGCGCGAAGCGAAGCTCGCCCTGCGCCGCGGTCCGGGCGAACTCGCCAACCGTTCACTGCGGCTCGACGCGGGCCGGCAGCGCGGTGTCGCGCTGGCACCTGGTACGGGCCCGGCGGCCCCTCCCGTGATCGGACCCCGACTGCCGCCGGTCAGCCTGTCCGGCCATCCCTTCTACTGGGCCCCGTTCATCGCCATCGGCGGCGCGCGCTGAACCGGAACGACGTCGCGACGTCGGGCTTCGACCCGTGAGCCGAAGCGCGATCACGCATGCGCAGGCTCAGTCCGGGAACACGGTGGTGAACGACCCCACCTCGTTTCCGCGCTGGTCGAAGGTCTTCACGCCGATGCCCACGTAGGGGTCGGCGGACGGGTAGGAGGTCTCGATCTCCTGGAACCACGGCGTGACGGCGGCGGCCACCGTGGCCGCGGGCGTGCCGGTCATGGGCACCGGATCGGTCGAGTTCTGCAACCCCACCACCCACACGCTGGCCGAGAGCACCCGGCCCGCGGAAGCGTCGCTGGCGCTCACGATGAAGTCGACCTGCGACGTGGGGGCGTAGCCCACCAGGTTGATCCCGATCGAGTCGGGCGCGCCGTTCGGCTGGGCCGAGGCGCGGTCGTAGTTCTGCGCGTCCCCACCGGCGAGGCTGCCGGTGGCGTTCCCCTGCGTGAACACGGTGGCGCACACGGCGAAGACCGGCTTGCTCGAATCGTAGTTGGTGCCGCTGTCGTTCGCGTTGACCTCGACCTCGTTGGCACCCACGTTGACCGTGCCCTCGTAGGCGGCCGTCATGCTGTTGCCGGCCTCGAAGTTGGCGAAGTTGAAGCGAGTGCTCGAGCTGGCCAGCGACTGGGTCTGGATCATCACGGTGACCGGCGTGCCCGTCGGCAGATTGGGCAACACGGCCCCCTCGGGCCTGTCGAGGGTCGGTGCGGCCGGCAGCGTGATCTTCAGCTTCATGCCGGATTCGCCGCCGCTGGGCGGGAACACCGGCCGCACGGTCACCGTCTGCTCGCCACCGATGTCGATCCGGAAGGGCGACTTCTGCTCCTTCTGCTCGCGCTTCGGTTGGGCCTTCTCGCGCTCGTATTCCATACCTGACATGGAGACTCCCTCTCGATCCTGGGGGACAGACTCCCCGCCCGCCGGCTCCCCCACCGACAGTCGGAGCGGCCGCGAGCATCGAAGCTGCCCGCTTCCGCGGCCGCGCACGAACATACACGCGATCGCTCATCGCGGGCGTCCGGCGGACCGAGGGGGGCCCCTACCACCGGATTCCGGACCTCAGGCGGCACTCGAACAACATTTAGCTTTCTTGCTAATTTGCTCTGGTGTCATTAGCTCATTCGCTAAATAATCATCGCCGACCCGAGAGAGAGGAGACCCTCATGACTGCCAACCCCGACACGACCGTCATCGCCACTTACCGCGTCCAGGCCGCCCACGAGGACGCCTTCGTCAAGCTGCTCGAGGAGCACCACCCGACCCTCGTGCGCCTGGGGCTCGCCACGGGCGAGCGCCCCGTCATCTACCGCGGTCAGGAGGCCGGCGAACCCGGCCCCACCTACTTCGAGATCTTCACCTGGAGCAGCCCCGAGGCCCCCGACACGGCGCACCACACGCCGGAGGTCATGCGCGTCTGGGAAGCCATCGGCGAGCTCGTCGAAGAGCGCGACGGCCGGCCCAAGTTCGAGTTCCCCCACGTGCGCCGGGTGGACCTGGCCTTCGCCGACGCCTGACCCCGTGCCCCGCTCCCGCAAGACGCCGCGCCCACCGGAGCGACGGGACCCACGCGCCGAGCTCGACGAACTCGACGTCGTCTTCAAGGCCCTGGCCCACCCGTCCCGCCGGCACGTCCTGCTCGTGCTCCACTTCCGGGGTGGCGAGATGAGCGCAGGCGCCATCGCCGCGCGCTTCGCCTGCACCTGGCCCACGACGACCCGCCACCTCAACATCCTGCGCGACGCGGGCCTCGTGCGCGTGGAGCGCCGCGGCCGCGAACGGGTCTACGTCCTCGAGCGCGAACGGCTGCGGCGACTCGTCGGAGACTGGATCGGCTGGTTCGGCGAGGAGACGCCGGCCGTGCCCCCCCGCGCCTGAGGCGCGTCAGCACTCGACGAGCGCCCGGCTCGCGGCGGTTGCACCCACCGGCGAGGACGCGCCTGTCGCGCCGGCTCGGCGAGACCGCGCACGCGGGCCATGGTCTTGACGGTCAGCGTGCCGCCCCGTCGGCACTCGGCAAGGCCCCTACGCATCGGGTCCAGCTCGCGGCCTGGATACCGGACGACGTGATGTGCGATCCGGCGAGATCGACCGGGTTCCCGTAGATGTCGAAGGACCACCAGCAATCGTTGAAGAACTCATAGACTTCGAACAGTGTCGGTGCTGCGGAGTACGGCCTGAAACCGAACTGAGGCGCGTCGTCGATCTCGTATACCCGCCACGGGCTCTGGCCACGTTGGGCGAATCGCGTCAGGGCCCACACCTTCTCGCCCGAGCGTGCCGCATGAACCCAGGCGATGGCACTCCGGAGTTCAATGTGCCCGCCGGACACGTTCATCCAGGCGATGACCTCGGCCTCGAGGACTTCCGTCTGCCGGCCGAGATAGCTGGATGCATCGAGGGCAGGGAGCATCTTGGTGACGTCCCATTCCGTGGGGAGTTCTGCGTCCGTCGGCCATGTCGCCAGCTCTGTCCGGTGTGCCAGGATGCTGCTGGGCAGTTGCTGTCGCCCGCCGTCACAAGCGAGGGCGACCAGGACTCCGGCGATCAGGGCAAGTCGCCGCGTCATGGGCCTGCAGTTGCGCTCGGCGAGCTGCCAACGTGGGCCATCCAAGCTTCTTCGACGACCCCGTGGTTCGAGAGTGTCCATTCCGCGGGAAGTGCCAGGCGCCCCTGAGGTGTGTAGAGCCACCACGCGTCATTGAGGAACTCGTAGGTCTCGTGTTCGGTCGGCGGTCCTGCGTACGCGCGGGCACCCAGGCGTGGATTCAGTGACAGCGTCGACCATGACCCACCGGGATCCGTGCGTTCGAGCCTGGCCAACCACCATCTCGTCGGCTGTGATTCGTCCGTCTCGATCAGGTGGACGATGACGTGGTGGCGCGCGCTCGAATGGCTGTCCTTGGTGATCATCCAGAGCAGTGTCTCGACCTCGACGTGGCTCGCCTCGAGAGCGCGGGTGGAGAACCGGAGTTCGTCGTGGGCTTGCTCGTTCAGCCAGCTCTCTGGTGGTGGCTGGGTGGGCCACGACCTGAGGGCGTCGAGGTGTGCTCGTAAGCTGCTCGGCCAGGCTGGTGCATGGCGTTCATCAGAGCAGGACAGTACCTGGCCTGCGAGCACGCAACAGACGACGTAGCGGGCGGCGATCCTGGGTCTGTTGACCACGCCCGCTCACGCCGGCGCGGCGAGGTGCTCGGCGAGATCGCGCACGCGGGCCATGGACTCCTCGAAGCCCACCGCGTCGATGCTGGGGAACAGCGGCGGGCTCGCCGTGGCTCCGGTGACGGCCACGCGCAGGGCCATGAAGATCGCGCCCGGTTTCACTTCGCGCTTCTCGGCGATCAGGCGCAGGGCCGCTTCCTTCTCCTCGTCGGCGTGGCCGTCGAACTCCTCGAGCCGCCGCGCGGCGTCGCGCAGCATGTCGGCCAGCACCGCGGGGTCGACCTTCTTGGTCTTCTTGGCCAGTCCTTCGAGGTCGAGCTCCGGACGCCCGCGGATGTAGCCCGCCAGGGGCACGAAGTCCTTCAGCGACTTCATGCGGTCCTGGAACAGGGGCAGCACCTCGCGCAGGTGATCGGGGGACCAGTCGCCGGCGAAGCCGCCCTCGATGATGCGCTCGGCCAGGTCGTCGAGGGACAACTTGCGGATCTTCTCGCCGTTGAGCCAGTCGAGTTTGGTCATGTCGAAGACCGGCCCGCCGAGGCTGATGTCGCGCGGGTTGAACTTGTTCACGAACTCGGCGACGGCGAACTCCTCGTCGTCTTCGCGCGGGCTCCAGCCCTGGAGCGCGAGGAAGTTGACCATCGTCTCCGGCAGGTAGCCCGCGTCGCGGTACCAGATCAGCGACGTGGGGTTCTTGCGTTTGGAGATCTTGCTCTTGTCGCGGTTGCGCAACAGCGGCACGTGGGCGAACGTCGGCGGCTCCCAGCCGAAGGCCGCGTAGAGCATGACGTGCTTGGGCGTCGACGGGATCCACTCCTCGGCGCGCATCACGATCGACACGCCCATCATGTGATCGTCGACCACGTTGGCCATGTGATACGTGGGCATGCCGTCCGACTTGACCAGCTCCTGATCGTCGTCCTCTTCGTTGGCGATCACGATCTCGCCGCGCAGCAGGTCGTGCCAGCGGGTGCTGCCCTCACGGTCGACGGCGAGGCGCACGACGTGCGTCTCGTTCTTTGCCCGCTCGGCCGCTTCGGCCGGGGCGATGTCGCGGCAGTGGCCGTCGTAACCGAGGCGCCCCTTGGCTGCCTTCTGGAACTGGCGCAGCTCGGCCAACCGCTCCGCCGTGCAGAAGCAGCGGTAGGCGTTCCCCGACGCGATCAACTGCGCCGCGTGTTCGGCGTAGACGGCACTGCGCTCGCTCTGCCGGTAGGGCCCGTGGGCGCCGCCGGCCGCGGGACTCTCGTCCGACTCGATGCCCAGCCACGCCAACGCCTCGTAGATCCCGTCCTCGTACTCGCGCTTGCTGCGCGCCTGATCGGTGTCCTCGATGCGCAGGATGAAGCGACCGTCGTTCTTGTGCGCCCAGGCCCAGTTGAACAGGGCGACGTAGGCCGTACCCACGTGGGCTTCACCGGTGGGCGAGGGTGCGATGCGGGTGACGACGTCGGTCATCGGTGGTGTTCCTGGCCGTCGGGGTGTTTCCCGTGGGCGGTGTGTCTTGCGCGTGGGCGGTGTCTGGACGCGTGGGCTGTCTCTGCCACGCGACCGTGTGTCCGCGGCTCGCGGTGCGCTCGACTCTGCGCGGCGCACCGGAGCTCGCGGTGGATCAGGCGCGGATGCCGCGCCCCATCTCGTGCAGCTTCTTCAGGTTGGCCAGCTTGCCCATGCACACCAGCACGTCCCCCGGGACGAAGATGTGCGTGGGGTCGGGGTTGAAGCGGGTCGAGTCGCCACTCTTGCGCATGGCGATCACGATGATGTCCATCTGCCCGCGGATGTCCGCGTCCTTGAGGCAGCTGCCCACCAGCTCCGAGCCCTGCTCCAGCGTGATCTCGCGCACGCGCACTTCCTGGTCGGCGTCGATGTCCTGGCTGAAGATGCGCATCAGGTCCATGATCGCCGGACGCACGAACTCGGCGCCGATGCGCTCCCCGCTCTCCTCGAACGGGTTGACCGCGCGGTCGGCACCGGCCCGCACCAGCTTGGCCCGGGCGTGGGTCGACGTGTGGGCGGCGATGATGAACACGTCCGGGTTCAGCTCGCGGGCCGACATCGTGGCGAACAGGTTGTCGCTCTCGCTGGGCATCAGCAGGATCACGCCGCGCGCACGCTCGATCCCGGCTTCCTTGAGGATCTCGGGGTCGAGGACGTCACCCAGCAAGCCCAGGTGACCGTCGGCCTCGGCGGCGCTGACCTGCTCGGCCGCCTTGTCGACGACCACATGTGCCACGCCGTCAGTGGCCAGGTCGCTGGCCGCCACCCGCCCGGTGGACCCGTAGCCGCAGATGACGACGTGATCGTTGATGCTGAACAGCCCGCTCATGGGTCTGGGTCCCCGTCGGTGATCCCTTCAGCGCCCCAACAACCGCAGACCGGTGAAGCGCGTGGTGCCCTTGGACGTGATCAGGCCGACGTCTCCTCGCAGGGCACCCAGAGGATACTTCATCGAGGGTAGCGGCTTCCCCCCCACGATCGGTTTCACGAGTTCGCCATCGAGCGTCACCGAGACCTGCCGCCCGCGCACCTCGATGCGCATGGTGACGCCCTTGACCGGGTCGTAGTTCGCCTTCATGGACCCGTCCCCGCGGAACGACCAGTCACCGCCGAAGGTGCCGAAGTCCACGTTGTTGCGACCGCTGGGGCCGCCCGTCTTGCGCAGCACGATGGCCTCGAAGTCGTCGGTGGCGGCGGTCCCGAAGCACAGCCCCACGATCTCCCATTCGGACGTGGTCTGGATCCGGGCCTCGAGCGTCCAGTCCCCGTCCACCGGGCGATCGAGGAACAGGGTGCGGTAGAGGGAGACGCCCGACCCCGCCGCGGGCTCCCCCTGCGCCCCGGCGTCCACCCGAGCCCAGTCGCTGACCAGCGCGCCGTCCTCCACCAGGAAGTTGCCCTCGCCCTCGCCGGCGTACCAACCCTCGATGTCGAAGCCGTTGAACAGCCGCTGCCAGCGGATGATCGAGCGGCCGGTCTCCCGCTCCAGGCGACCCACCAGGGCGCGCGTGGAGGGTTCGAGGGGGTCCACGTCCAGCACGGCTCGCGCCCAGTGCATGGCCACCAGCGGCATGCCGCCGTCCTCGTAGTCGCGCGCCAGGCCCGACATGCCGCCGGCCAGCACGCGCCGCGCGTCGAGAAAGTCGTCGTCGTGCTCGTCGAGCTCACCGACCCGCACGGCGGCCTCGCGACGGCGCTTGTCGCCCTCCGGCGCGCGGTCGAGGAACTTCCGCAGCAACCCCACGGCGCGATCGTCCTGGTCGAGCTCGCCGCAGGCCTTCGCCAGCCCGTAGATCGCGTCGAGGTCGTCCGGGTCGATGTCGAGCGCCTTCTCGAAGAAGCGCCGCGCGGCCTCGTACTCCTTCTTCACGCTGGCCAGCTTGGCCCGCTTCTTGTAGTCGTCGAGGCGCTTGTCGTTGGTGCGCAGCTCTTCCTGCAGGTCGATGATCCACTGCCGCCAGACCTTCTCGAAGTCGTCGAAGGTCGTGATCCCCGGCACCTTCACACCCTCGATGAAGTGTTCGGTGAAGTGCTCGACCATGTCGCCCGGCGAGCCCTTCTTGAACTCGTAGATGTAGCTCTGCAACGCATCCCGGTAGACGTACTCGCCCTGCTCGTCCACGTACATGCGCAGGAAGTAGAAGACGCCCCAGCGGTACTTGTAGAACTCGGGCTCGTTGCTGCGCGCATCCTTGCCGCCCATCACCTCCGCGAGTCCGAGGAACTGGCCGCTGTCCAGCTCGTTCGCCAGCGGCCCCAGGCGCCCCTTGACCGGCAGGTCGCGACGGATCGAACCGTTGGAGAGGATCTCGATGCCCTCGAACAGACAGGCCACGCCCTCGTTCACGAACGACGGCACGCTGCCCACCGCCACGTTCATGAACTGGTGGCTGGCCTCGTGGAACAGCGTGTTGTAGGTGGCGCGGTAGCTGCCGCTCGCCCCGTGGTCGTAGGTGGCGACCTCCGAACCGGTGAACACGCCGCCGCTCCACTCGGGTGCACCGCTGCGCTTGATGTACTCTTCGTGGTCGCCGTAGATGTTCACCTCGATCGGCGGCACGGTGATCTCGCGCAGACCCTCCGGGGGCCTGGCCGGGGGCGGGTCGGGCATGATGCCCCACACCTCGCGGTAGAACGCGTGCACGCGTTCCATCACGGCCGCGGCGCCGGCGCCCAGCCGCCAACCGGCGTTGGTCTTGATGCGGTAGTGCGGCGTCTCCCACTGGGTCGCCTTGCTCCACTTGCGCGTGCGCTTGTCGTGGTCCTCGATCCAGGTCTCGTCCTTGCCGCCGTCGAGCGCGCCGGGGGCCAGGCCCACCTGGGCCACGTCGTCACCGCCCTCCTTCAGCACGCGAGCGAGCGCGGCCACGGCCTGGGCGTGGGCCTCGCTGCCCGGTGCGCACAACGACAGGCGCGACGACCACGCGAGCTGGGCATTGGCGTACCAGCCCTGCTCCAGGTAGGCCTCGCCGAGGGTCGCCATCGCGTCGGAGTACTCGTCCAGGATGCTCTGGGCCTCACCGGGATGGGGATCGAGGCGCGCGATGCGCTCGGCCGCCTTGCCCCGGTCGCGCTCGGCGGTCGCGTTGCCGGCCGCCGCGGCCAGCGCCCGGATCGCGTCGAGCTCCAGCAACGCGACGAGTTCGCCGTCGGCGTCCTTGCGGTTCTTGGCCGCGTCGGCCAGGCCCTCCAGCGCCTGGGTCGATGCGGGATCGAGTTCGAGCACGGCGAGCCACGCCGCGTCCACGGCCGGCCAGTCCCGTGCGCGGGTGGCCGCCTTGGCCGCCGCGACCTGCTGACGGACGAACTGGGTGTATCCGGAGTCGCCCCGGCGCTGGAGCGGCATGGCGCGAGCCGGTACGGCGCTGACGGCAGCGAGCACCAGTGCGACGACGAGAGTGGCCGGGCTCATGAGCCGAGATCCTCCTGCTGGACGAATGAGCGGGACGAGGCGCCCCCGTCGGAAACCTTGGGCGCGGCCGCGGCGGGAGCGGACGCGCCGCCCTCTGCATGCTCGAGCCGATCACAGAACTGGGCCAGGTCGGCCGGCCACGGGGAGGCGATGCGCATCCTGCCGCGCTCGGGATGATCGAACTCCAGCGCGTGACTGTGCAACGCCTGCCGCGGCAACTCGAGCAGGGCCCGGTCCTCGTCGGTGAGCGAGCGGTGGCGGTAGCGCAGGAACAGGGCCTCGTCGCGGCCGTAGATCTTGTCGCCCACGACGGAGTGACCGATGGCCGCCATGTGCACGCGGATCTGGTGGTGGCGCCCCGTGAGCAACTGGATGTGGCACTGGGTGTAGTCACCCCAGCGCCGGATCACCTTCCAGCGCGTCCGCGAAGGCTGCCCGTCGTCGTGCCGGATCGCCCGGGAGTTGCGCAGCTCGCTGTTGATCGCCGGGCCGATGGGCAGGTCGATCAGGCCCTCGTCCTGCTCCATCGCGCCGTGCACCAGGACCTGGTACTCCTTACCGACCGTGCGCTTCTCGAACTGGGCCTGCACGTGGACCAGGGCCTGCCGCGTCTTGGCCACCAGCAGCACCCCGCTGGTCTCGAGATCGAGGCGGTGCACCAGCTTGGGCACGATGTCGCGCCGCTCGTCGGTGAAGTCCCTGTAGGAGCGGTGCAGCTCGGTGATCACGGTGTAGTGCAACAGCTGGCCCGACGGGTGCACGGCCATGTCCGGCGGCTTGTCGATGGCGATCAGCAGATCGTCCTCGAACAGGCGGCGCAGCTCGATCTCGGGGCGCCTGCGCAGGGCCAGGGCTTCGTCGCGGACCGAGCGCGGGAGCTGGATCGTGACCACGTCGCCCGCGAGCATGCGGCGCGAGGCCCGTGCGCTGCGTCCCTCGAGGGACACGAGTCCGTCGTCCAGCAACTGACGCACGCTGCTGCGCGAGCGCCAGCTCAGGCGCCCCGCCAGGAAGCGATCGAGCCGTTCGCCCACCTCCTCGGTGCGCACCCGGTAGCTCAGCCGCTCACGACGGCCGTCGAGCAGGCGCACGTCGAAGTCGTCACCGCGTTTGCCGCTCACGAATCGCCGGCGCTGAGCACGGCGTTGAGTTCGACGCCCAGCCCCGTGAGCACGAGCTTCATCGTCCCGTCGGGTTGCAGCTCGACTTCACCATGGCGGGCGATCGAGATGGCCCGCGCCTTGTGTGGTGCGGGCGGGTAGAGGATCACGTCTCGCGGGCGGCGAGCCCCGAGGCTCAGCTTGAAGTCGGCACCCAGACGGTGGCGCTTCTTGAAGGTCCAGAAGATGGTGCCGGTCCAGCCGCCGAAGACGCTGGGAAGCGAGCGGATACGCATGCGCTGGAAGTCGGGCAGCAGCGGCGCCACGAGCCCCGGGAACACGTGCATGTCGTCGCCATGGTCATCGATGATGAACTCGCGGAAGAGCGCCAGCGTGTGGATCGGGAAGCGCCCGTCGAAGTCGCCTTCCGGGTCCATGCCGCCGAAGCCGTCGAGGCTCGTGCGGTCGAGCAGTCGTCCGAGGTGCGCCCATGCATCGAGGCTGCGTCCCTCGGACAGCGCGCGACGCACCGACTGCGTGAGCGCCTCGGTGGAGCCCTCCGGGAACTCGCCCCAGTGGAAGGCGGGCAGCGCCTCGGCCTCGTCGTCCATGCCGACGCGCCCCAGGATGTCCGACAGATCCGCGCGCACCAACTCGGGGTCGGCGTAGGCCGGCACGGCCGCACCCTCTTCACACAGCTCGACGATCAGCAGCGCCAGCATGCCCTCGCGCAGGTCGTCCTTCGCGAGACGGGCGGCGCGCGCCAGGTTCCACACGTAGGCCAGGCGACGTTCGGGAGACAGATCGGCCACCTCCGCCGGCGGATCGGAGATCAGCGGGTCGAGACGGTCGACGGCGAAGGCCGTGAGCCCGAACTCGGTGAACGTCGCGACCATCTCCGCTTCGACCGCGATGTCGGTGGCGGGGTGGTTGAACGGCCGGTCGGTGAGCCGGCGGATCATGCGGTTGCCGTCACCGTAGAGGCGCAGCGTCTGGATGCCCGCGACGATCAGGTTCGACAAGCGCTTGTCGCCGACGTTGCAGCGCGTGTACGTGGGACGGACGTCGCTCTGCCAACGCGACATCTCGATCGTGGCCTCGAAGGAATGGCGCCGGAACGCCGCGCGCCATCCGGCCTCGTCCAGACCCTCGCCCGCGGGCGGGCCCCCCAGGTGCACCGTGGCCGACTCGGCCCGGTCCGGCGGCACGCTGATCTTCCAGTCGAGGACGCAGAACGGCTCGTCCGCTCCCGCGACCCGCTCGCGCAACTCGATCTCCGGTTTGACGCCGCCCATCCACATCACGGCGTGGCCGTTGCGCGTGACGAACTCGCCGTCCTGCCCGTACTCGTCATCCGGCGCGAACTCCCACGCCGGGTAGGGACGGGTCTCGGCGGCGCCGCTGCCCGGCCGCACGAGGGCACGCACGTGCACGCTGCGCTCCTCCGTGGTGGGGTTCTCGAGCCCCAGCTTCACGGCCAGACGCACGCGCGCGTCGTCCCCCGACTTGCCGTCGAATGCGACGGCACGCACGACGCCGGTGACACCCCCGAACTCGTGATAGAAGTAGCTGCTGAAGTGCGGCCCACGCTCGTAGCGCAGCAGGGTGGTGTCGAGCGGCGCGCCGGTCTCGCCGTCCACGAACTGGAGCGACAGGCCGCCGGTGTCGAAGCTGCCGTCGGCCGAGAGCTTGGCCGCCAGCGGCGTCGAGTAGGCGCTCAGGTGCAGGGACCTGGGACGGCGCAGCTCGGGCGCCGGGGCGGCGTTGGGCGTCCCGGTGACCGCGGGAGCCACGCGGGGCGGCGCGGGCTGGGTGCCGCCGGCAGCCGCCGGGTGGAGCGCGGCGGGAGCAGGCGGGAGCGGGTCGCCGGCGACGCTGAGGCAGAGCATCAGCGCGGCGGCGAACGTGGGCAGGAGGTTGGACATGGCGCGGGATTATACGGGCCCGGCCCTCCACCGCTGGACGTTCCGGGAACAAGCGTCCGCGCCACGCCCCCCGAGCGCCGGCCCCTGACCGCGCCGCCCTCCGCGAAACGCTATTCTGGCCCGATCATGCGCTACGAAGGCACCGTCTACCGTCCGCCCAGCGAAGCCCACAGCCTGATCCTCCAGGCGACCATCGGGTGCTCGTACAACCGCTGCACGTACTGCGCCATGTACATCGACAAGCGCTTTCGCCAGCGCTCCCGTGAGGACCTGCTGACCGACATGGCCATGGCCAGGGAGTCCTACGGGCCGGGACGCATCCGGCGCGTCTTCCTGGCCGACGGCGATGCCCTGATCATGCGCACCCCGCGCCTGCTGGAGATCCTGGGCGATCTGCGGGAGCAGTTCCCCAACTTCGAGCGGGCCTCGGTCTACGCCTCCCCCCAGGCCCTGCTGAGCAAATCAGTGGAGGAGATCGCCGAGCTGAAGCAGGCGGGCCTGAGCGTCTACTACGCCGGACCGGAGACCGGGCACCCGCTGGTCATGGAGCGCATCGCCAAGGGAGTCACCCCGGACGAGTTCGCCGAGGGCGCTCGGCGCGTCGTCGAGGCCGGGGCCAAGCTGTCGGTGATCCTGCTCCTGGGCGTGGGCGGCACCGAGCTGAGCCAGGCACACGCCGTGGCCTCGGCCCGGTGGGTCAATGCCGTCCAGCCGCGTTTCGTCTCCACACTGACCCTGGTGCCCGTGCCGGGCACGCCGATCCACGACGACGTCGAGCAGGGCCGGCTGGTGTTGCCCGACCCCCGCGGGATCCTGCGCGAGCTGCGCACGATGGTCTCCCACTTCGAGCTGGACGGCGCGATCTTCCGCAGCAACCACGCCAGCAATGCGCTCCCCATCGGGGGCACGCTGCCCAAGGACAAGAACCGCATCGTGGCCGTGCTCGACTCGGTGATCGACGACGACTCGATCCCCCTGCGTCCGCCCCCGTCGCCCCATGCCCTCTGATCCACGCGCCACGCAGCCGGCCCCAGGCTGGTCACCGGATCGTTCACCGAGCCCTCGTTCGAGCCCTCGTTCGAGCCCCCCGTCGAGCCCCAGGCCGTGAGCACCGAGCTCTTCTCCGAGCCGCCGGGCGAGGCGCAGACGCTGTTGGGCGTGCTGGCGTCGATCACCTACCGCAACGAGGACAACGGCTACACCATCGCGCGCTTCGAGCGCGAGGGCGACGACCACCCGATCACCATCGTGGGCGTCATGCCCGGCGTGGAGCAGGGCGACACCCTGGCGCTGCGCGGCAAGTGGAAGGTGCACCCGCGCTACGGGGAACAGGTGGAGGTGCAGCGCTGCGAGGTGCGCCCGCCCACCGGCCGCAACGGACTGGTCAGGTACCTGGGATCGGGCCGCATCAGGGGCGTGGGGCCCAAGACCGCCGAGAAGATCGTCGACGCCCTGGGGCTCGACGTGCTGGAGCGCCTGCGCGAGAACCCGGCGCTGCTGGTCACCGTGCCCGGCATCAGCAAGGCCAAGGCGGCGGTCATCTCGCACCAGCTCGCCGAACAGGAGGAGGCCGCCGCCGCGCTGGTCTTCCTGCAGGAGTACGGCCTGGGCCCCGCTCACGCGCAGCGGGTCTACAAGCACTACGGCGTGCGCACGGTGGAGGTCGTGCGTGAGAACCCCTACCGCCTGGCGGACGAGGTGTTCGGCGTGGGCTTCCGCCTGGCGGACGGCGTGGCCCGCTCCATGGGCCACGAACTCGACTCGGCCTTCCGCCTCGCGGCCGGACTCAAGTACCTGCTCGGACGGGCGTCGCTCGAGGGTCACGTGGGCCTGCCGGTCGAAGAGCTCGTGCAACGCGCGGCGCCCTTCCTCTCGGTGCACGAACACGACCTGGAGGCGGTGCTCGAAGCCTGCGTGGGTGACGGCCGCCTGATCGAGGACGGTCTCGTCTACCACCCCGAGCTGTGGAACGCCGAGGTCACGGTGGGCGACCACGTGCGGCGCCTGCTGGAGGCCGGCGAGCCGCTGATCGAGATCCCGCCCGAGAACGCCGTCACCTGGGCCGAGGAGGTGAACCGGCTCGAGCTGGCGGCCGACCAGCACCAGGCCCTGATCACCGCCCTCGGCAGTTCGATGAGCGTGATCACCGGTGGTCCCGGTGTGGGCAAGACGACCATCGTGCGCTGCCTGATCGAGGTGCTCGTCAAGCAGGACCGACGGGTGGCGCTGGCCGCGCCCACGGGCCGCGCCGCCCGACGCCTGGCTCAAGCCACGGGCCGCGAGGCCTCCACCCTGCACCGCCTGCTGGGCATCACCCCGGCCACCATCGGCTTCCGCCTGGAGCGAGAGGAGCCCCTGCCGATCGACGTGCTGGTCGTGGACGAGACGTCGATGGTCGACGTGTCGCTGATGGCAGCCGTCACCCAGGCGCTGCCCGAGGGCGCCGGCGTGGTGCTCGTGGGCGACGTGGACCAGTTGCCCTCGGTGGGGCCCGGCGCGGTCCTGGCCGACTTCATCGCCAGCGGCGTGGTGCCCGTGGCGCGCCTCACGACGATCTTCCGCCAGGCCGCCCACAGCGGCATCGTGCGCGTGGCCCACGAACTCAACGCCGGGCAGCGGCCCGAGTTCGACCCCGGCCCCGACGGCCAGGCCTTCTTCATCGAGCGTGACGATCCGGCCGGCGTGGTGGACGCCCTGCGCACCATGGTCGTGGAGCGTATCCCCCGTCGCTTCGGCCTGGACGCCAAGACCGAAGTGCAGGTGATCACCCCGATGCACGCCGGCCCGCTGGGCACCACGGCGCTCAACGACATGTTGCGCGAGGCGCTCAACCCGGCCGACTCGCGGCGCGGCGAGATCACCCGCTACGGGCGCACCTTCCGCGAGGGCGACAAGGTGATGCAGGTGCGCAACAACTACGACCTCAACGTCTTCAACGGTGACATCGGCATCCTGCAGACGATCAGCGAGGAGCACGACCTCGTGTGGATCGAGTTCGAGGGACGCCGGGTCGAGTACGGGATCGACGCGCTCGATCAGCTCGAGCCGGCCTACGCCATCACCTGTCACAAGAGCCAGGGCAGCGAGTTCCCGGCGGTCGTCTTCCCGCTCGTCAGCGGCCATGCGGTGATGCTGAAGCGCAACCTCGTCTACACCGCCTTCACCCGCGCCAAGCAGGTGTTGGTGGCCGTGGGCGAGCAGCGGGCCCTGGGCCGGGCGACCACCAGCATCGGCTCGGGGGATCGTCATTCGCGGCTGGCTGAACGCCTGCGGGGCACGGCGGTGGGCGAGCTCTCGTCGACGCCCGAGCGCCACCCGGATCCGCTCCCGCCCGATGCCTGGCAGCCCGACGAGGTGCACCCGGACTGACACGCCGGGGCAGTGGGAGACCCGGCACGGGGCCTCAAGCCCTCCCCCGATCCAGTCGAATGAGGAGGTGGTTGCTGTTGTCTCGATTCGAAGAGTTGTTGCTGGTCCGGCGCCCGGCGCCGCGTCCCGCCCGTCGTCCCCAGGTGGCCGCACTCCGGGCCGCCCGCGGGCGCACCCGGAGTGCATCATGCTGAGTCGGTTGGCTATCGTCGCGTCCGCCCTGCTGTTCGTCGTTCCGGCGACGTCGGCTCAGACCGTGCGCACCGGTGTGCTGGACGGCATCCGTCGGGCCCAGCTCGCCGAGCTCGGCGATGCGGCGTACGAGCTCGTGATCGACGCCATGCCCGGCCGCGGCGTGGTCCGCGCGCTGAGCGGCCCCGTGGCCCTGCAGGGCGGCGACGCGATCGAACGCAGCGCCGATCTCGTCACGCGCTTCGGGCTGCTCTTCGACGTGACCGCCGACGTGCACCTCAGCGCCCCGCGCGTGCAGAGCGAACGCAGCGACGGCAGCGCGCGCCGCGTGCACGTGGCGCAGATGGTCCAGGGCTTCGCCCTCGAGGGTCACGGCGTCTGGCTGCGCTTCGGTGCCGATGGCCGCCTGATCGGCGCGCAGGGGGTCGTCTCCCACGCCGGCCAGTCGCTCACGGCCGCGCAGATCGACCCCGAGCTCGCCGAACAGATCGCGCTCAGCCACCTCGCCGCGCTCGGGCATGACCCCGACGCGGTCCTGTCAGGCCCCCGGGCCCGCCCCGTTGCGCGACTGCTGGCCCAGGGCGTTGCGTTGATCTGGGACGTGGACGTGGTCTCCCACTCGCCGCTCCACCCCCGCACGGTCGCGGTCGACGCCCACACGGGCGCCGTGCTCGGCGTGCGCGACGCCTTCCAGTCCGCGGCCGGCGAGGGGACCTACTCGTTCGAGGACACGGACACGACCTTCGCCACCCGCAACGGCAAGGGCTCGTACTACAAGAACGTCAAGCGCGCCCTGAAGAGCAAGTTCGGCAACGGCAAGCTGCGCGAGCTTTCGAGCGAGACGGTGATCCCCTCCGGGGGTGACGGCTTCGTGGTCAGCGCCGAGGCCGGCGACCTGTTCGGTCGCTTCGCCCACGTGTTCGACGACCTCTCCTTCTCGGTCCTCAGCGAGAGCTTCAACTTCTCGCTGTCCACCGACGACGGCGACCCCCTGACCGAGGACTGGGATTCCGACCTGTCGCTGGCGACGCATCAGCTCTTCGACCACGTGAACACCTACCACTGGATCACCCAGTCGGCGCTGTACCACGACAAGGTCTTCGACGGCATCGCGACCGACTACGCCATCCCGGTGGTGGTCAACGCCGAGGGCGTGTTCAACGCCTTCTACTCGCCGACCGCGGTGATCCCCGGCTTCCCCGACGGCTTCTGGGCCTTCGGTGACTTCGACGCGACCACCTGCGACACGATGGACGACTTCTCCCGCGACCCGACCATCGTGACCCACGAGTACAACCACGGCGTGCTGAACAAGGCCGGCGTGGCCTGGGGCGACGAGCCGCTCGACACGCCCGCCCGCATGGTCAACGAAGCCGTGGCCGACTACTTCTCCGGCAGCTTCCACCGCGACTGGTGCACCGGCCCGGTGCTGGCCCTGTTCAGCGGTGATGATTTGGCGATCGAAGGCGAGTGCGTGCGCGACCTGTCCGCCGCGCGCATCTTCCCCGACAACGTGTTCGACGTGCTCGGCGCCGAGACCATGCTGCCCGAGGAGCACGAGGCCGGCCTGATCCTGGGCAGCACGTTGGCCGAGATCCACCGCGCGGTGAAGCAGAAGGTCGCCGATGCGAGCATCGCCGCGTCGATCGACTCCTGGCCCGCCAGCAACGCCGCCGCCGGCTTCCCGGTGGTCGACGAGGACAACGTGCAGGATGCCATGGAGGCCTTCTTCAGCATGGCCATGACGTCCCTGCTCGACGAGATCGGCACGACGTTCGGAGCCAAGCGACTCGGTCGCGCGCTGGGCGCGGCGATGATGAACGGCGTGGTCGGCTCGGCCACCACGGCCTACACGATCGACGCCGGCGAGGGCGCCAAGCTCAAACTCAAGTCGGAGTTCCGCGGCAGCATCGCCGCACACGCGATCGACGTGGTGCTGGCCGAAGGGCAGAGCGTGAACCTGAGCATCAAGGGCAAGCAGGGCACCCTGGTCGACGTGGCGCTCGGTGCGACGCCCGGCGACGGCACGCCGGGCCTGGTCTTCACGCAGGAGAAGAAGACCAACGCCAAGGGCACGTCGGCCAGCTTCGCCAAGATCGAGGTGACCATCGCCGGCACCTACCGCATCAGCTTCAGCAACCCGGGCGCCGAGGGCGGCGCCTACAGCGCGAACATCCGCGTCAAGTGATGCGCGCGCCGTGAAACGCCTGGCCGCGATCGGCATCGGTGCCGCAGCGCTGGCGCTCACCCTCGTCTGGCTGCTGTTGCCGGATGGGGCGACCTTCGACGAGGCCGGGTTGGACATCACTCCGACGGTCGGCCCGCGCCCGACGGTCCCCCGCCCGCTGCCCGAAGCTGCCCCCGGCGCGGCTCTGCCAGGCGCACCCGCTGCCGCCCCCGCGAGGCTGTCCCCCGAGGACACCGACGCGGTCCATGCCGCGACCCGGGCGGCCGGCGTGCAACGCCCGACCGCCGCCATCACAGGCCGCGTGGTCCACAGCGATGGCAGCCCGGCGCCGGGGCTCGGCGTGCGCGTGTGGGAGATGTTCGACATCGGTGTCATCGCGGTCGCCACCGGCAGTTACCGCGATGCCGTCACGGGCGAGGACGGCCGCTTCCACATCAAGCACATCGCCGCAGCCGGCGACTGGGACGTTCGCTTGCAGCGCGACACCGCGCCCGCCGGGCTGGTGGCCGAACCCGTCTCCGGCGTCGTGGTCAGGCCAGGCGAGAGCACCGACGTGGGCGAACTCGTGCTGCAGCCCTCCGGGAGCATGGAGGGTTGGGTCCTCGGCCCCGATCGCCGCCCGATCCAAGCGGCTCGCGTGAGCACCCAGCCCGCCGACGTGCCGCGCCTCGACGTGGAACGGGTGCAACAGACCGATGCGGACGGTCACTTCGTCTTCGATGGTCTGCTGCCCGTCCGGGCGCGCCTGGTGGTGATCGCCGACGGCTACATCTCCAGGGCGGAGGAACTCCCGCTGGCCCCCGGCGAGATCACCCGCCACGAAGTCGAGTTGCAATCCGAGCTGACGCTCTCGGGTACGGTGCGCGGGGCCGACGGGAGCGTGCCCACCGACGCCGCGGTGACGGCCGTCCCCCACGCCACCGACGACGTGCCCCCCCCACCCGCGCAGGCCGACGTCGATCCCGACACCGGCGCCTTCAGCCTGCGCGGCTTGCGCCACGGCCCCTACCGCGTGTCCGCCAGAGCCACAGGTTACGGCAAGGCGACATCCCCCGAGGTCCCCGTCCCGGGTGACGAGTTGCACCTGCAACTCCTGCCTGAAGGCGGCCTCGACATCGCCGTGGTCGACGGCGGTGGCCAGCCCGTCGCGCCCTTCACACTCCACGTCCGCCGACGGGTTTCCGCCTGGACCTCGGCTTTGACGGCGCTGCCCGAGCCGCACTTCGCCTCGCTCGAATACGACGAACACTCGGGCGGCCGCGCCTGGATCGCACCCCTGCGGCGGGGGACCTACGAACTGTTCGCTTCGGCGGAAGGCGGAAACGGGAACACGCTCACGGCCGCGCCCGCCGTGATCGAGGTGCGCGACGGCGAGACCGCCCCGCTGGTCGTGCTGACGCTGATGGCCGCGCGCACGATCACCGGACGCGTGCTCGACGAAGACGGCCAGGCGCTGCCCGGAGCCCGCGTGGAGCTGCTGTTGGCCGAGTCACCGGCGCACCTGCCCGGCGGGCGCACCCACACCGATGCGACGGGTCGCTGGGAGATCACCGGCCTGCCCCGGGTCCCGCTGGACGTTCGCGCGCACAGCCCCGGCCGGGTCCCGGCGCGCACCGCCGTCCACAGTCACGAGACGGGACCGATCACCCTCGTGCTCGTGACCGGCGGTTCCCTGGCCGTGGTCGTCGGCGAGGACTTCCGCGGCGAGCACGCCCCGCCCTACGACGTCGTGCTCACCCGGCTGAGCGACGAGCGTGCGCTGCTGTTGGGCGACGTGGTCAGCGCCGGCCGCTGGACCGACCTGGCGCCGGGAGACTACCGACTCTCGCTGCAGCTCACGCTCGAAGCGCTCGACGAGAACGACACGCCGCTCGAGGCCGACACACTGGCCGAGCGGATCGTGCGCATCGCCGCCGGCGCCGAGCTGGAAGTGGCCTTCTGAGACGCGCCCGTGCCCGCCGGACAGGCCCCAGCCGTCCGCGACCCAGCCGTCCGCGACCCATCCGTCCGTGACCCAGCCGTCCGTGACCCAGCCGTCCGCGACTCAGCCGTCCGCCGCGAACGTACCGCCGAAGGGCTGGGTGTCGCTGAGTCCCTTGAGCCGGGCCGCGACCTTGGCCGGCGCCCCGTCCGCGGTGCCGCTGAACTTGAAGCGCACGCTCGCCTTGGCCGCCATCGTGCCCTGCTTCTTCTTCAACTTGATCCCGGTGCGGATGACCTGCTTGTCGATCGCGGTCAGGTTCAGGTTCACCGCGATGCCGAGTTCGCTCAGCAGGATCGCCTCGATGTCGCCTTCGTACTCCAGCAGCACGGCATCGACGGAGGGCGCGTCCAGCTCCAACCGCAGCTTGCGCGAGCACTCGTTCTTGCGGGTGTAGGTTCCCGTCGCGAGTTCTTCGCCATCCAGCGACATGCGCCAGGTGTCTCCGGGCAGGAGCTGCAGCTCGGCCGACACGAAGCTGAGGATCTTGGCCTTGCCGAGCCCGGCGATCTTGCCCTTGATGCGCGACACGACGGTCGTGAAATCCCAGGTCGTGTCGTCGAGGAGGAGCACGATCTTGCCCGCGGCGGCGACGCCGGCGAGGGAGGCCAACAGCAGCCCGGTGATGATCCAACGCTTCATGGTGTGTCTCCGGCGCGACGTGCAGCGGCGCTGCGCGGCGCCACGGCCATCATGCCGGATCACGGCCGGGGCGTCAGCCCTGCATGCGCTGTTGCAGGAAGTCCCTCAGCCCCTGGGGATCGTCCGTGCCCAGCCGCAGGGTGCGCCGCCCGTCCAGGGTCAGCTCGACACAGTCGAAACCCCACAGGTTCCAGGTCCAGCCGCGGCCTGGGAAGTAGTGCACGCCCCAACCGTCGAGCAGCGCGCTGCGGGCCGGCTGCACCGCGGTGATGTCCGCATACGGGACACGCCGCCAGAGCAGCGGGATGGGTCCGAAGGCCACCTTCAGGTGATCGCCGCCGTCGCTGATCGTCAGCCGCATGAAGCTGAAGCTGAGCAGCACGAACAGGCCGGACGCGGCGAACAGGACCGTCGCACCCAGCGCCTTCTCCGCGATGTCGGCGGGCTCGACGCTCGCGCGCAGGAAGATCGCAGATCCGATCATCAGCAGGGCGAAGCCCAGCAGGATCAGGTGGATGTGACCGGTCTGCACGCGTCGGTAACCGCTCATCGACCTGCCTCTGACGGCGCTCATGGGGACCTCTCCGTGGCGACCTCCCCCACCCGATGTTGCGATTCGGTGCGGCGGGATTTCGCCGTGTGCGTCGGGCAGCCGGGCGAGCCGGGCGGGCTCACGGCTCGCTCACGGATCCCGAGGTCGGTCCCGGGGGCCCGTCGGAGGTTCCCTGGGCGCCGCCGCCCTCCGCCCCCATCGAATCAGCCGCCTGCGCACCGCCGGCCGCGCCGCGCGTTCGCCCGCCGGTGAGGTGCGACATGAGCACGCCGGCCGCCACCGAGACGTTGAGTGAGCCCACCTCGCCACGGGTCGGAATGGCACAGATGTCGTCGCAGGTCTCCCGCGTGAGACGCCGCAGGCCCTGCTCCTCGTTGCCCAGCACCAGCACCCACGGACGCTCGGTGTCCACGTCGTGCATCGACTGGGGAGCATCCTCGCTGCTGCCGAGGACCCAGCACCCGGCGTCCTGGGCGACCCTCAACGAACGCCTCAGGTTCGTCTCGATCGCGAAGGGCACCACCTCGACGCCGCCGGCGGACACGTCGTACACCACGGCGCTGATGGGCGCCGCGCGGTCGTGCAACATGAGCACACCCTGCACGCCGAAGAACGCGGCCGAGCGGAACACCGCGCCCACGTTGTGCGGATCCTGGATCGCGTCGAGCGCCAGCCACAGGCCGCGCCCCCCGTCGCGCTGGACCGCATCGGTGAAGAGCTCTTCGATCGCGACCGGCTCGCGCTCGGCCACGTAGGCCAGGGCGCGTTCGCGTCCCTTGCCGCCCGTGTCGGTGCGACCGGGACGCCCGCCACGACGGTCACCCCGTCGATCACCGCGCCCGGGCTCGTCTCCCGGTTCCGGTGGCGGCGCGTTGGTCACGAGCACGCCGCGCCGACGGGCGACGTCGGCCGCCGCACGCCACGCTGCGTTGCCACCTGCGGGCGGCAGACGCACCTCGGCCACGTCCTGGGGCCGGCGTTGCAAGGCCGCGAGCACGGCATGGGGGTTGCGCAGTTCGAGCAAGTCAGACATCCACGATGGTTCGCAGGAAGGCGCCGATGACGTACGCCATGGTGGCCGCGCCCCCGCCGATGAGCAGCGTCTCCAGCGACGACGACCACCAGGCGCGGATCGACCAGCGGCTCTTGTACGCGCCGATCAACACGAACACCACCGCCGTCGTGCCCACCGACCACTCGAACGCGGCCGGCACGCCCAGCATGTAGGGCAGCAACGGCACCAGGCCGCAGGCCAGGAAGGCCACCATGGTGGCGGTACCCGCCAGCAGGGGCGAGCGGATCGCGTGGGGCAGGCCGTACTCCTCGGTCAGCATGGTCGCCACCCAGCGGTCGCGGTCGGACGAGATCACGGCGACCATGCGCTCCAGCTCGTCGCCTTCGAAGCCCTTGCGCCGGAAGAGCCAGCGCAGTTCCTCGCGCTCGCCTTCGGGGAACTCGTCGACGTGCTGGTACTCGATCGCCTCGAGCCGTTCGAAGTCGTCGTGTTCGGCGCGGGTGGAGGCGTAGTTGCCCGCGGCCATCGAGAACCCGTCGGCGATCAGGTTGGCCACGCCGAGGATCAACACGATGCCCGTGCTGAGCTGGGCGCCGGCCACCCCCGACACGATGGCGAAGGTGGTCACCGCGCCATCGATGCCGCCCAACACGGCGTCGTGCAGGTAGGTGTGTCCCGGGCCATCGGCCAGCCGTTCGGCGATGGCCTCGGGCGAGTGATCGTGATGGACCGCTTCAGGCACCATCCGTCAGCACGACCGGCCGACCCAGGACCGCGGTGAGCAGTTCGGCCAGGTTCGCCGTGAGTTCGACGCCGCGCTTGGCGCACACCCAGCGATCGTCGACGAGGTCGAAGCGCCAGCCGCCCCCGGGCTCGGCCAGCCAGATCTGGTTGGTCGCGCCCTGACGGCTGACGATGAACTTCGGCCCGCCGTCCTCGACGTCGATGACGAGCTTCCCCTCACCCAGCTCGACGTCGAATTCTTCGGCCTCGAGTGCATCCAGCTGCTCGGTGAGCTGCGTCATGGTCTGGTCGATGCGCTGGTCGAGTTCGCGTGCCACGGTGGACCCTCGGCGTGAACGGGCTCGACACTATACCGACTCGAGCTCCACCCCCAGTCCGTCGGCAATGCGATTGACGTAGGCGTAGTAGGCCGTGGCCTCGACGACGGCCAGGATGTCGGCGTCGCCCAGCCCTGCACGGCGCAGGGCCTCCACGTCGGCACGCGCCATGCAGGCCGGCGTGCGGGTGAGCTTGTCGGCGTAGGCGAGCATGGCCAGGCGGCGTGCGTCGAGCCCGGCGTCGCGATAATCGCGCTCGATGCGTTCGACGAGGTCGTCGTCGTGCAACGCCCGGCGCAGACCGCGCCGGTGATGGGCCACTCAGTAGTGGCAACCGTTGATGCCGCTGACGACCAGCGCGATCATCTCGCGCTCGGCTCGACCCAGCGTCGGGCTGGCATCCATGGCAGCCCGATAGACCGCCCAGTGCGCCTCCAGACCGGCGACGTGCAGCGAGTGCACCTTGAGGATGTTGTCCACGCGCGTCGTGCCGGGTTCGGCGAGGCGGCGATAGAGATCGGCCAGCGGCCCTTCGGCCTCACCCTCGGCGATCGTGCGGATCCAGGCCATGGTCCGTGCTCCGGTGGTTGGCCGCGACTCAGACGCTGCGTCGCGTCAACGCCTGCCGTCCTCGCCGTCACCGGGGTCGTCGTCGTCCCGGCGACCTTCGTCCGAGATGGTGCCCCACGTGGGGCGCCCCCGCTCGCCCTCTCGATCCGCGTCCTCCACCCGGTGGAAGGCCAGCTCACGTCCGTTCTGGAACAGGGTCAGCCCGGTCGCGGGACCGTCCTCCGCGTCGTCGACACCGTCGAACACGACGCGCGCCTCGACCACGCGGTAGAGGAACTCACCCCGGTCCAGCGGGAAGATGCGCCAGCGCTGCTGCAGCGGGAGTTGGGCCAGGAGTTGTCGGCCCTCGCGCGTCACCGTCATCGCGTAGCCGGGGCCCAGTTCGTACACACCGACGCAGCGCTCGAGCTGCAACTCGTCGACGCGCGCCAGCTCGGGCAGCCGCAACGGCTCCATCTCGCCCGTCTCGAGGAAGTCCTGCAGCCGCGTCCCGATCGAATCCGCGACGAGACTGGCCGTGTTGCACAACACGATCACCGCCTGTTCGCGATCGGGCACGATGCCGATGTAGCTCGCGTACCCCCCGGTCTGCCCGCTGTGTCTCCACACCGAGCGTTCGAGGTCGATGTGCCAGCCGAGCGCCATCTTGAGCGCGGTCCCCGGCGCGTCGGCGCGCGGCGGCAGCAGTTGCTTGAACGCGGACGCGAGCGGAGTCTTCTCCAGCAGCATCTGGGCCCGCGCGAAACGCGCCATGTCGTTGACCGTGGAGCGCACCCCACCGGCGCCTGCGAGCACCGAGAGGTTCCAGTTCGAGGCTGGTCGTGCGTCGACGTTGTATGGCGCGGCCAGGCGCTGACGCAGGCCCTTGCCGAGCGTGATCGACGTGCTCACCATGTCCAGCGGCGTGCACACCCGCTCGATCAGCAGCGGCTCGTAGCGCGTCCCGGCGCGGTGCGCCAACGCGTGTCCCAGCAATCCGACGCCCAGGTTGCTGTAGGCGTAGCCTGGCTTGCGCTTGCGCATCAGGCCGTGATCGGAGACGAAGCTCTCGAGCGCAGCGAGGTCGTAGTCCGCATACGGGTCGTGAGGGTTGCTCGACTTGATGTTGTCGGGCAGGCGCGGCAGGCCCGAAGCGTGCGTGGCCAGGTCGATCAGCGTGATCGGTTGCCCACGACCCTTGTGCTCGCGGCCGCGCGCGGGCGCCTCCCCCGCGGGCGCCGCCAGGACGTCGCCGACCGCGTCGGCGAGTTCCACTTCACCGCGCCCCACGGCATCCGCGAGCAACAGGGCGGTGAAGACCTTGGTGACCGAACCGATCTCGAAGACCGTGTCGCCGTTGGGCTTGCGCTGCACCCCCTGCTCGATCGAACCGAAGCCGGCAACCTGGACCTCGTCACCGTCCACCAGCCCGATGACCACGCCGACACACCACTCACCCTCGATCGCCGGACGCACCAGGGAGGCGAGTTGGGCCGGGGGAATGACGTCGCGCGACCCGGGGTCAGCACCCGGCGCCGGCACGGGCTCGGCAGTCAACCCCGGAAGAACGGCCAGCAACAGCGCGGGAAGCGAGAGCCGGCGGAGGGAAGCGAGGACCGCGGTCATATCCATCGAGTCTATGCGGCGCACCCGCCGACGCGGATGACATTCTCGTGTCTGGCCTCGCTCAACCACGAGACACGCGGCCCTGGAGCGGGCGGGCCCGACGCCGGCCGAGCGCCTACGGGTCGGGCTCACCCTCGCCCGGCGCGTCCGCGAAGAGCAGCGAACTCACGACCTTGAGACTCAGGCCCAGCTTACGCGGCTTGGCGACCCCGTCGCTCACGAAGAAGATCGCCTTGGCCTTGCCGATGTCCTCGAATGCCGGCGTCCAACGGAACACGCCCGAGGCCGAACCGTCGACCACTCCTCCGGGCGTGAACGTGGCGCCGGCGGAGAACGGGAACTTGTCCTCGTCCACCGTGATCTCCGGCACGTCACCCGGATCGAGCTCCGGGTCCTCCCCGAAGTCGCGGTCCGTCGCGTAGATCAACAGCGCGAGCTCGCGATCGACCAGGGCCTGGACCTTCTTGATCTTGGAGGTGAGCGGTTTGCGGTTCTTGTCCGGATTGTTGTCGGTGGCCAGCACACGGATCTTGTAGTTCGCCTTGCGCGGCTTGTTGGACCCGTCGTCCACGAACACGGTGAACTTGTACTTGCCCACGACGGGCACGGGCCACGAGAGCACGCGCAGCTCGTCGTTCCAGGTCGCGCCGGGCGGCACCGTCTCGAGGTCGGCGGTGACCACGATGTCCTCGGGTTCCTTGTCGACGTCGCTGACGATCACCGGCACGTTGAGCGGCACGTTCTCGACGCCGCGCAGGTTGTAGATGACCGGCACCGGGCGCTGATTCTTGAAGCTGGTCAGGTCCGGCGCCGCGGCGCTGAGGGCGATGTCGGTGTAGCCCGACTTCGCGTTGGTGAACAACGGACTGGCCTGGGGCGAGAGGGCCACGCGACCGTCGTTGCGCAGGGCGTAGACGTCGGTGCCGAGCACGGCGAGGTCGCGGTACAGGTCTCCGAACTCCTCCGGGTCATCGCCGCCCTGGAAGTTCACGACCGGATCGATCACGTCATTCTCGTCGAACAACCAGCCGTCGCGGCGCAGCGCGTACCAGGTGCCGTCCAGGGACATGCCGAAGCCGTCGTAGTTCTGGTTGTTGGCGCCCTCGAAGGGCAGCGTCGCCTCGACATTGCCCAGCCCCACGCCTTCGCCGTCCGACCGGAACGGGGCGAAACCGGTTCCCCCCTGATCCGGGGGCGCGGCCACCGGGCCGAGGTTGAACACGACGCCATCGCGCCGCAGCCCGCGCAGCTCCAGGGTGAGCGGGTCGATCGCCATGGCGAACCACTGGGTGTCGAAGCTCTCGCCGTCTTCCGGATTGCCGGGGGTGCCGAACAGCGGCCCGCCCTGGAAGCGGCCGATGGGCGTCAACGTGTCGTTCACGAACAGGAAGCCGTCGGACCGCAGGGAGTAGGTCGCGATTCCCAGGGACATGACCGCCCGGAAGGGGAAGCCGCCCATCAGCCCCTGCACCGGCAACTCGCCGATGGTCGAACCGTTCTGGCTCAGGACACCATCCGAGCGGATCGCCACGACGGTCCCGAGCAGCACGTCCAGGTCGATCCACTCGGGCGCATTGACGAACAGGGCGAAGGGCAGTGCGTAGAGCTGCTTGCCGTTCTTGAACACGCGCCCGTCGCGGCGCAACCCGTAGCGGTCAGCGCCCTCCACCACCAGGTCGACCCAGATCTGCTCGTCGTTGGGGTCTTCGGGATCGTCGGGATCGAACTTGCCCGGGAGCTTGTCGAGCTGGGTGCCGTTGACCGCGACCCGGCCGCGGTCGTTCAGGGCGTAGACGAAGGCCTGCCCGTGCAGCACGTCTCCCGCGCAGGCGAGCAACAGCAGCGCGATCGACCAGCGACAGGCAACCGACGGGCACTTCATGGACGGTCTCTCGATGACAGCGAGCGGTGGGAGCGGCCGGCGGCCGGAGCGAACAGGGGTTGGACCGCCCGATCGCCAACGGTCTTCCATGGCGTCGCGGCGGGGCTCAGGTCCAACTGTCGCCCAGGCGCGACATCTCGGCGCGGAGTTGCTCCTCGAACTCCGCCACCAGCGGTGAACGCGCATCCACGAGGTTGCGGCGCTCCCACGGATCCTCCTGCAGATCATACAGCAGCCAGGGCTCCTCCCGCCGGGCCGCGTACATGTGTCGCGCCGTGCGAATCGCGCGCCACCCCGGTGCGGGAGCCTGCTCGCAGAACTTCATCTGCAGCAGCGTCAGGTCCTGCCGCGGGGCATCGGGCCGGCCCAGCAGCAGGCGCGAGAAGTCGCGGCCGTCGATCCCGCCCGGAACGTCGACACCGGCCAGACCGGCCAGGGTGGGGAAGACGTCGGGCGCACCGAAGGGCATGTCCTGGCGCACGCCGGCCGGAATCTTCCCCGGCCAACGGATGATGAACGGCACGGCCGACGCCTCCTGGTAGGGCATCTCCTTGCCCACCAATCCGTGGCTGGCCAGCATGTTCCCGTGGTCGGACGTGTAGACGACGATCGTGTCCAGGTGCCGCCCGAGCTTGTACAGCTCGGTGACGAGCCGACCGAACTCGGTGTCGATGGCCTCCACCAGCCCGTAGTACCCGGGCAACATGGTGCGCGCCACCGCCTCGCTCGTGGCCCCGATGATGTTGGGCGGCAGCTCGACGTTGCGGTACTTGTTCTTGTACCGCGGCGGCGGATCGAACGGACTGTGCGGCGGCCCCCATCCGAGCATCATCAGCCACGGCTCGTCACCCGCGTCGCGCACGTAGTCGACCACTTGATCCACCTCGACCGCGGGACGAAAGCGTCCTTCGCCCTCGACGATCTGGTTCTTGTCGGTGGCGTACTTCCACTCGTAGTACTCGTGGGACGGCCACAGGTTGGTGGCCCAGTAGTCGTTGAAGCCGAACCGCAGCGGTCCCGGCGCCGTGTTCACGACGCCGAGGTGCCACTTGCCCACGTAGCCGCAGCGATAGCCCGCCGCCGCGAAGGTCTCGGCCAGCGTGGGCAGTCCCTGGGGGCTCCACTGGCCGCGCTCGTCCACACCGAAGTTGCGCGGATCCGTGTTGGTGATCATCCCGTTGTGGTGGCCGAGGGACCCGGTCATGAACGAGGCGCGATAGGGGCGACACAGCGGCGTGTTGGCCACCGCGGTCTCGAGCAGCGTGCCCTGCTCGGCCAGTCGATCGAAGTGCGGCGTGACGACCTGCTCGTCACCGTAGCAGCGCAGGTTGCGAGCGCGGTGGGAGTCGGAGAGCACGATCAGGATGTTGGGCTTGCGCGGCGGCGTACCTTCGCCCCCGTCCTGCCGCGGCGCGGCCCCGGCACGCGCGCCCGAACCGAGCACACCCGCAGCCCCGGCACCCGCGGCCACCTTGAGGAAGCCGCGCCGAGAGAGAGCGTCGTCGGAAGATGTCATCGATGGGCTCGCGAGGCGGAGGCGTCCATTCTAGCCGGACCGGTCGCTCGGCAACCCCGCCCGAGGGTCGCGGTGCCGCCGGCGCCGCTCAGGACGCGAGCACGTGCCCGGCGTGAGCCACGGCCCCACCCGCACGCAGGGCCGCCGTGACGAGCACGGTCTCGGCCATCTCCTGCTCACTCGCGCCGGCCTCGACCGCCTTGCGGCGATGGACCTCGATGCAGTAGGCGCACTGGGTCGTCAGCGCCACGGCGAGGGCGATCAGTTCCTTGTTCTTCACCGAGATGGCGCCCTCGGCCATGGCGGCCCGATCGAAGGCGCGGAATGCGGTGAAGGCCTCCGGCGCGAGATCCTTGAACTTGCGCAGGTGGTCGAGCTTGGACATGTCGTACACGAGGGGTCTCCGGCGGGCTGTGGATCGTGCCCGCAGCGCGACAGACTAGCCCAAGGCCGACCCGCCGCCCACCGCCGTCAGTGTTCGGACGACTCGTCCGGCTCGGTCGGTACGACCACGTCGAGCACCCCCCGCGCGGGCAGCGTGTCGAAGCCATCGAGGCGCACGCTCTCGCTCCCCGTGAAGCTGAAGCTCGAGGCGGAGGCGGGATCGACACAGCGCACCGCGCACTCGAAGCGCAGGTGGCTCCAGGCGCCGCCGGGGGGCGGCGCCGCGGTCTCGAACGACACGACGAAGCGTTCCGGGAGCGGCCCCTCGACGGGAACGTCCACGCTCCAGGTGACCGCCGGGCCGGGAGCGTGCTCCAAGTCGGACGCGGCGCCCGTGTAGGCCACGGATGCGCGCGTGATCTCGATCGAATCCCAGCGCACGTGCGCGGGCCGCATGATCTCCACGTCGACCTCCCACGACCCGTCGCCGAACTGATCGGCGCGCACCACGTCGCGGTCGAACCCGGCCTGGGCCGCAAGGGTGGCGTTCGCCCTCGCCCGGGCGGACTCCCTTTCGTGGTGCGCGATGCCGGCCACCCGGCTGCGCCCCAGGAACAACGCCCCGGCGACCCCGGCCAAGAGGAAGAAACCCAGCACCCAAGCCAGCACCGTCGACGCGCGCATCCCGACCTCCCGAAGCAAACCCGAGGGCCGCCGCGCGACCCGATCCCGTTCATTGTGAGGAAGGGGCCGGCGCTTTCATCCCGACCTCCAGCCAGTCCCCAGGTGCCGCCGTCTGAGCACCCTTGCGATCGGCTCTGCCAGGCCGACCCCGGGCTGGGTGGCGCACCTCGCGCGGTGCGACTAACATCGCCGGGCTCGGCCCGACCCGCTGCGACCGTTGCGCGGAACCGGGCCCGACTTCCCGAACGACCCGACCTCCCGCAAGCCACCACCTCTCACCCTGGAGCGCGCCCCCATGGCCCCCAGCACGCCCCACAAGGTCCTCCTGCTCGGCGCCGGCAAGGTCGGCCGACTCGTGACCCACCTGTTGTCCGAAAGCGGCGACTACGCCGTGACCGCCGTCGATCGCGACGAGGCCAGCGCCCGCTCCGCCATCCACGCCCACGACGGCCGGCAACTGCCCGCCACGAGCGCCCAGGCCGCCGACATCAGCGACAGCGGCGCGCTCAACGCACTCCTGTCCGGCCAGGACTACGTGATCAGCTGCGCCCCGTTCCACCTCACGCTGCCCGTCGCCCGTGCGGCACGCGAACAGGGTGTGCACTACCTGGACCCCACCGAGGACGTGGCCACCACCAAGGCCGTGATCGAGCTGGCCGACGGCGCCGACCAGGCGTTCATGCCCCAGTGCGGACTGGCCCCGGGCTTCATCACCATCGTGGCCAACGACGTCGCCAGCAAGTTCGACACGCTCGACAGCGTGAAGATGCGCGTGGGCGCCCTGCCCGTCTACCCGCACAACTGGCTCAAGTACAACCTCACCTGGAGCACCGAGGGCCTGATCAACGAGTACATCCAGGCCTGCGAGGCGGTGGTCGACGGCGAACTGGTGAAGGTGCCCGCCCTCGAGCACATCGAGCGGCTGAACGTCGACGGCCTGGAGTACGAGGCCTTCAACACATCCGGCGGCCTGGGGACCCTGGCCGACACGTGGCGCGGCAAGGTGCGCCAGCTCAACTACAAGAGCGTCCGCTACCCGGGCCACCGGGACCAGATCGCGCTGCTGCTGCACGACCTCAAGTTCGAGGAAGACGTCCAAGGGCTCAAGACCGTGCTCGAGCGCAGCCTGCCCCACACCTACCAGGACGTCGTGCTGATCTTCGTCACGGTCTCGGGGGAGATGAACGGCCGCTACGCGCAGCGCAGCTACGTCAAGAAGATCTACGGCGACGCCGACTCGGCGCAGAAGTGGGGCGCGATCCAGATCACGACAGCGGCCGGCCTCTGCGGCGTGCTCGACCTGCACGCCGACGGCACCCTGAAGCAGAAGGGCTTCGTGCGCCAGGAAGACGTGCCCTTCAAGGCGTTCATCGAGAATCGTTTCGGCAAGGCCTACGCCTGATCGGCGCGGGCCCCCTCAGGAAGGACGACCACATGCCAAAGAACAAGAAGAACAAGAAGTCCAAGAGCAAGTCGAAGAGCACCCGCCCGTCCTACGCGGACGCCGACCTCGTGATGCACCTGTACGACCTGCGCCGCGAGGAGGTGCTGCGCGCCAACCGCGACATCCTGATGCGCGAGTTCTGGCCCCGGGACTACGACGAGTTCCTGGCCGTGACCGAGATGCATCACGAGCAGAACACCGCGTTCCGGCAGGTCTCGACCTACTGGGAGATGGTCCTCGGCATGGCGCGGCACGGCATCGCCGACGCCGAGTACCTGGTCGAGAACAGCCGCGAGGGCCTGTTCCACTACGCCAAGTGCGAGCCCTTCGTCGAGCGCTATCGCCAGGAGGTGGCCCCGACGGCCTTCGCCCACGCCGAGTGGGCAGCGACCCGCACCAAGGGAGGACGTGAGTTCATGCCGTTGGTGCGTGCGCGCATCGCACAGATGCAGGAGCAACTGGGCGCGCGGTGACTCTGCGACGACAGGTCACGGCGCTCGAGGGCAACACGCAGAAGCTCGACGGCGGGTCGATGTACGGCAACTGCCCCCGCGCGGTGTGGGAGCGCTGGTCGCCCCCCGACGATCGCGGACGCATCGACCTCGCCTGCCGCTCGATGCTCATCGAGGAGTTCCCGGACGGCAGCGACACGCCCGCGCGACGCCTGTTGTTCGAGACCGGCATCGGCGCGTTCTTCGAGCCGAAGCTCCGCGATCGCTTCGGCGTGGTGGAGAGCGACCACGTGCTGCTGGCCAGCCTGGGCGAGCACGGGCTCTCGCACGAGGACATCGACGTCGTCGTGTTGTCGCACCTGCACTTCGACCATGCGGGCGGCCTGCTCAGCACCTGGCGGGACGGCGCCGCGCCGGAGCTGTTGTTCCCCCGCGCCCGCTACCTCGCCGGCCGGGTGGGCTGGGAACGGGCGCGCCGGCCCCATGCGCGCGACCGGGCCTCGTTCATCCCGGCGCTCAACGAGCTGCTGGCGGCCAGCGGCCGGCTGGAACTCGCCGACGGCACGCCCGGCGACACCGGCACCCATGAGCTGCTGGGCCCCGGCTACCGCCTGCACTTCGCCGACGGTCACACCCCGGGCTTGATGGTCACCGAGGTCGAGGCCGAACTCGGCGGGGAGACCCGCCCGCTGGCCTTCGTGAGCGACCTGATCCCGGGCATGCCCTGGATGCACCTGCCGATCACCATGGGTTACGACCGCTACCCCGAGCGGCTGATCGACGAGAAGCGGAGCTTGCTCACCGACCTGCTGCAGCGCCACGGCGCCGTGTTCTTCACCCACGACCCGAGCGTAGCCATGGCCGCCGTGGTCCAGGATGACAAGGGCCGCTTCGGCGGCGCCCCGCTCGCACGCTGACGCGGCGCCCCGTGGGCACGCGCCGCTCGCACACTGACGGCCCCCCGGTGGGCACGCACCGCTCGCACGCTGACGGCCCCCCGGTGGGCACGTGCCGCTCGCACGCTGACGGCCCCCGGTGGGCCCGCGCCGGTCGCGGTGAGGCTGCCGCCGGGTACGCCGCGCCGGTGTCAGCGCTCGTCGAGCACCCAGCGGTCGCCTTCGCGGGCGACGCGCATGGAGCCCTTGGTCTCGCCCCGGTGGACGATGCGTACCACGCCCTCGGTGCGCGTCCCGTCGAAGCGGTAGCCGAAGTCCTCCAGCGAGTAGTCGCCGTACAGACGCTCGGTGGCGATGCTCATCTCCAGCGTGTGCTCACGCCAGCCCTGCCGGGCGATGCGCGCGCCCAGGCGCTCGGAGTAGAGCGTGGCCACGACATCCTCGGCGCGGCGGCGGGCAGCCCACAGCATGAGGCCCACGGGGCGCGCCTCGGGGCGCTCGATGCCGAGCTGGGCGTTGGTGGGCAGATCGGACAGGACCGGCGCCGGTGCGGCGGCCGCGGGAGTCTGCGGCGTGTGCTCCTCGCGGGGCAGCGGATCGCGTGCAGGCGGCGGCACGATCGGACGCGTCGGACGGCGGACCACGTCGTCCGGCCCCACCACGTCGACCTGAGTCGCCGACGAGCCCGATCCGGCGTCGTCGACGAACAACCACCACGTCGCGGCGAGCAGCCCCGCCACCAACAGGGCGCCGACCACGACCACGCGCCTCACGTCAGGTCGTCCTGTCCCACGAGCTCCAGACCCTGCTCCACCAGCGTGCGCGCCGCCGTGTCCAGGTCCTCGACGTGCAGGGCGAGCAGCGGCCGCGAGTCATGGCTGGGCGGCACCACCGGATACACGTAGTTCACGTTGAGTTCGGCCAGCAACAAGGCCGACAGCAGTCGCCGCAACCGCCCGACCTTGGTGTCGGGCACGCGCACCGCCAACAGGTCGGCCTCGAACAGGTGGTAGCCCTCGGCCAGCAGCGTGGCCGACGCCAGGGTGGGCTTGTCGAGCACGAGCCGCAGCACGGCGTGATCAGCCGCGTCCATGACCGACATGGCGCACACGCGCACGTCCTGTTCTTCGAGCACGCGTGTCACGAGCATCAGCGCACCCAGCCGATTGGGCAGGAACACCGAGAGCTGCTTGATGCACGGCGTGTCCTGGGTCTCGGCGGTGTCGTACACGGCGTGGCTCCGGGAGGCGGACCTGCAGCGGGCCGCCTGGTGAGGATCGTCAGCACGGGTCCTTGTCGGTGTCCCCGCTCCTGCGCTTGAACAGCATCACGCGCGCCGCACGCTCAACGGGGTGGCGGCGCCACGGGCTGCTTCTCGTTCCAACTGCGTTCCTCTGCTTCCGGCTCCGGCGCCGGCTGCGCGGTCTCGATCACCGGCAACCTGGTGCGGATGCGCTCGTAGATGGCCACGCTGAGGGCCTCGTCCCCGAAGACGCCGACCCGGATCGCGATCCGACTGGCCCGCGGCCCGCGCGGATCGACCTGGATGTCGACGCCGGTGTCGTTCGCCGTGCGAGCGAACAGGTGACCGTCGAAGTCGGTGGCGGCATAGGTCGTGACCCGCAGCCCCATCTCCTCCACCGCGTCGCGGGACGCCTCGATCGCGGTGCGGGGGTCGGCCTCGACGTCGATGTTGAGGGCGCCCTCGTAGTAGAAGGCGCCGGCGGCGGCCGCCCCACCGGCGGCCAGCGCGATGCAGCCCGGGAGCAGGGTCAGCAGGACGAGCAGCGCGAGCCAGGCGGGTGCAACCCGGCGGCCAGGGATCTCAGGCGGTCGTTGAGGGCTCATGCGGACGATGTTACCCAACGGCACCGCGGCCTGACCCAACGGCACCCCGAGCTGATCCCGCGCGCCCTCGCTTCGGGACGATCGCCGCGTCGCTGTCGCCGCCACGGGGACCGCGTCAGGCTCGCGGCGTCGCCACCGCGCCCGAACGCGCCACCCCGGCCCGACGACTCCACGCGTCGCCCGCGTCCCAACCGAGCGAGACCAGGGCCGGGACCAGCAGCAGCGTGAACACCGTGCTCACCAGCAGCCCCCCCACGACCACCGCCGCCAATCCCTGGTACAGCTCCGACCCGGCACCGCGCCCCACCGCCAGCGGCAGCATGCCGAAGACCGTCGTGGTCACCGACATCAGGATCGGTCGCAGGCGCAGGCGCGCGGCCTCGGCCAGCGCCGCACGCCGCCCGGCGCTGCCCGTCCCCGACTCGCCCGCCGCGATCAGGTTGTTGGTCTGGTGCACGATCAGGATCGCGTTGTTGACCACGATGCCGGCCAGGATCACGAAACCCAGCATCGACAGCAGGTCGAAGGTCGCGTCGACGCTCAGGGCGTGCGCCACCGAGACCCCCAGCAGTCCGCCCGACATCGCCAGCGGCACGCTGACCAGGATCACCAGCGGCTGCAGCCACGACCGGAACAATGCCACGAGCAACAGGTAGGTGATCAGGATCGCCAGCCAGAAGCTCTGGGTGAGCGACGCGAGCGTGCTGCTGAACTTGTCGGCCGAGCCGCCCAGCTCGATGCGGTACTCGGGCGGCAGCCGCAGCAGCGCGGGTCCCACGACGTGCTCGGCCACGTCTTCCATGACGGCTTGCAGCACCGCCTCGGGGCGCAGGTTCACGCTCAGCGTGATCGCCCGTTCGCGCTCCAGTCGATTGATGCTCTCCGGTCCCAGCGTGCGCTCCACGCGGGCGACCGCGCCGAGCGTCGTGCGCGCACCGGTCGCCGTCACGAACGGCAGGCGCCGCAGGTCGTCGTCACTGCGGATGCGCTCGGGCGGCACGAGCAGGTTGATGTCGTAGTCCCGGCCACCGTCGCTGAACTCACCCACCAGGCGCCCGGCGATGGCCGTCTCCACCACCTGACCGATGCCGGTCGTGCCCATGCCCAGTTCGGCCGCGCGGTGCGGGTCGACCTGCACGCGCAGCTCGGGTCGGCCCTCGACGTAGTCCGACTGCACACCGAAGGCCTGGATGCCCGGCCAGCTCGAGAGCTGCTGCTGCAGCTGCGCGGCGGTGTCCCCCAGCAGCTTCAGGTCGGAACCGGTGATCTCCACGGTGAACTGCTTGCCCGAGTCGCGGAACAGACTGGAGCGCACCGGGATCATCGAACGAAAGCCCGGGATCGAGAAGCACACCGGCATCATGCGGGCCTGGAACGCGGCCAGCCCGGCTCCGTCCGCGAACTCGTCCTTGAGCACGACGCCACCGCCGTTGAAACCCCGTGACGTCACGGCGAAGTAGCGCTCGAACTCGGGCTGTTCCTGCAGCCAGCGTTCGAGCCGCTCGAGCTGCGTGGCCCGGGCCTCGGGTCGCAATCCGGGCACGGGGTTGCCGAAGAAGAAGATCAGGTTGCGATTGCCCGTGGGCAGATAGCCGGCGGGCGGCACGAGGGTCAGCGTGGCCGCAGCGGCGGCGATCACGACGGCGACGAAGACGACCTTGGTGCGCACCGCAGCCGCGCCGGAGGCCACCAGGGCAGCCACCACGCGGGCGTAACCGCGCGCCAACGGCCCGCGCCCCGTGGTGCGTCCCGGTTGCGTGCGGTCCCGTGAGCGCCCGCGCTGGTAGAGCAGCGCCGCCAGCGTCGGCACGACCGTCAGGGCGACGACGAGCGAGAGCCCCACGGCCGCCGAGATGGCCAGGGCGAGGTCGGCGAACAACTGTCCGGCTTCCTCCTCGATGGCCAGGATCGGCACGAACACGGCGATCGTCGTGAGCGTCGCCGCCAACACGCCGCCCCACACCTCGCGCCCGCCCGCCACGGCGGCTTCCGTCGGCCGCTTGCCCTGTTCGAGATGACGGAAGATGTTCTCCAGCACGACGATCGCGTTGTCCACCACCATGCCCGCCGCGAAGGCCAGGCCCGCCAGGCTGATCACGTTGAGCGTGCGCCCCATGGCGTCCATCACGGCGAACACGGCCACGAGCGAGATCGGGATCGACAGCGTCACCACCAACACGCTGCGCGCGCTGCGCAGGAAGGCCAGCAGCACGACCACGGACAGGACGGCGCCGAACAGCAGGTTGCTGCGCACGAACTCGAGCGCACGCTCCAGGTAGGTCGTGTCGCGATAGACCGGCAGCAGCTGCATGTCCACGCCCTGGCCGGCGAGCCGGGCGTTGATGCGTGCGATCTCCGCCTCGAGGTCCTCGATCAACGTGACGACGTTGGCGCCCGGCTCACGCCGCACGCCGATGGCCACGTTGTCGCCCCCGTTGCTGTGCACGATCGAGGTCGTCTCGCGATAGCCGTCCTCGACCCGCGCCACGTCGCCGAGACGGATGGTGCCGCCCTCGCCGCGTTGCAGCACGACGCGCTCGAGGTCCGTGGCCTTGGCCGAACGCCCCTCGGTGCGCACCACGAACTGACGCGTGCTCGTCTCCACCGTGCCGCCGCGCCGGTCGACGTAGGCCAGGCGCAGCACGTTCCAGACGTAGTCGAAGGTCAGGCCCCGCGCCGCGAGGCTCTCCGGATCCACGAGCACGCGGATCTCGCGCTCCTCGCCGCCGACGATGTTGAGGCTGGCGACGCCGGGCACCCGTTCGAGGTACGGCTCGACCTGCTCCACCACGAGCTGTCGCATCCGGTCGGGTGAATAGGGCGCGACGGTCATGATCCACATCGCCGTCTCACCCAACCGGTCGGTGAGCTCCACCACCGGCTCCTCGGCGTCGGCGGGCAGGTCAGGGAGTTGGCTGAGCTTGTTGATCACGTCGACCAGGGCGCGGTCCTTGGCCACGCCCCAGCCGTACTCCAGCGCGACGGTGCTGGCACCCTCGACCGAACTGCTGGTGAGCTTCTCCAGCCCGTCGACGCCTTGCAGCAGGTCCTCGATCTCCCGTGTGATCTGCTGCTCGACGTCGACCGGCCCGGCGCCGCGGTAGATCGTCGTGACGGTGATGATGGGCGCATCGACGGTCGGCTTGAGCTGCACCGGGATGCGCGCCAGGGCGAGCACCGAGAAGAGCAGTGCGAGGATCACCGCCACGGCCACCGTGTACGGACGGGAGACGGCGAAGCGCACCGGGTCCATGGCGTCAGGAATCGCCGGGGGCCGTCGCCGCCGCGCCGGAGCCTGCGCCACCGTCGGCCGGGCCGTGGGGGTAGGTCGTGAGCGCGGCACCGGGGAAGGCGTTGTCGACGCCCGTCACCACGATCCGGTCTCCGGTCTCGAGGTCGCCGGGGGTGATCGGCTCGAGGGCGAACATCCCGTCGCCGCGGGCCAGCACGCGCACCGGGACGAGACGCGCCGAGGCCGCCGCGCCCTCGGCCTCGCCGTCACCCGCGGCACCGGCGGACGTCGGTGACTCGGCCACGACCACGTAGCTGCCCGCGCCCCCCTCGCGCACGGCGTCCCCGGGGACGACCGTGGGGGAGAGCACGCGCGCCAGTTCCAGGGTCGCGCGGGCGAACAAGCCCGGCAACAACTCCGTGTCCGGGTCGCGATCGCCCAGGCGCACCACGCCGGTGAAGGTGCGCGTCTCGGGATCGGCCGCGGGCACGAGCAGGTCCAGCCGGGCGTCGAGGCCGAAGTCGGGCAACTCGTCCACGCTGAGGTGCAGCGGCGCACCGGCTTCCAGCCGAGCCGCGACCGGCGTGGGCAACTCCAGGTGCACCTCCCGGCGCGTCAGGTCCACCAGTTCGAAAGCCTGCTCGCCGACGAGCACGTGCGAGCCCTCGGTGATCTGCCGCGCCGTGACCACGGCGTCGAAGGGGGCGCGCAACTCACCCAGGGCCACCACCTCGCGCAACCGTCGCACTTCGGCCTGGCTCTGTTCGGCCCGCAGCGCCTGGACCGCCGACGCACTGCGCACACGGTCGCGCTCCGATTCGCGTACCAGGTCGTCGCCGACCTCGTCGAAGCGCTTGGCCTCGCGCACGGCGTACTCGGCATCGAGACGCGCGGCCTCGGCACCCGCTTCCGCCACGGCCAGTTGCTCGGCGAGCACCGCCCCGTCGAGGCGCGCGAGCAGGGTCCCGGCGGGCACCGCGTCGCCCAGGTCGGCCAGCACCTGCACGACCCGCCCCGCCCGCTCGAACGCCAGCGCCGCCCGGCGGTGACTGACCACGTCGCCCACCAGCTCCACCGTCTCCACCACTTCGGCGCGCACGACCAACGCCACGGTGACCGGGACGCGGAACTCGGGCGGCGCGCCACGGCTCATCGCCGCGTCGTCAGCACAGCCCGGAGCCGCGCTGCACAGGGCGAGCAGCAACGCCGTCGCCGGCACGAGGCGCGCCTGTCGCGAGCGCGGTGTGACACGCACGGAGCGCAGAGCGCGGCAGGAACGGGAGCAAGACGACGACGACACGGGCGGCGATCCGCAGGCGTGGAACGGTCCCGCAGCATACTCCTTGGACGCTTCAGGCCCTGACCCGCGACGCCCGCGACGCAGATCGGCAATCGGCAGCCGTCTGCTCGAGAAGCGCGTCGTGAGCCACGCGTTGCCGGGCGGGTCCGGGTCTCGAACGCGATCAAGCGCTGGCGACACCAAACCGGATGCCGCGTCCAACGCTCGCGCGGCCCGGGGCAGGCGCGGACAAACTGTCGGCGGGCCTTCGTCGCGGGCCTCGTTGCGGGCCGTGGCGGCTAGCCCGGGGTCGCTCCGCTGGCGAGCGCCATCAGGGCCAGCATGGCAAACACGGAGACGAGACCTCGCTTGGTGATCGACGGCATGAGCGTGCGGCTTCTTGGCTGTGGTCTTGGATGCGGAGCTTGGTGAGAAGCCGCGCATGGTGCAGGTCTGGGAGGTACGGCGCCAGCCGTCTGAGGACCCCTTCGAGAACGCCTGGAGCCCGGTGGTCCAGGGGAACCACGGCGCCGGCGCGCCAAGCTGCGCGGCAACCGCGAGGCGAGCGCGGGGAGTGGTGGAGAGCATGTGGAGAAGGGCTCGCGGCGCGGGCCGACGCGCAGCGACAGACGCTCCCCCGTGCCATCGCCGGCGCGCCCGCCCGAACCGCCCCGCAGGCCCGCCGCCGATCCTGCTTCCCACACGCTCTCCACTTTCGAAGCAACGCTCGAGCAGGCCCTGAGTGCCCGTCGCCGTGGGTGTCGGCCGATTCGCCGGGGATTCCTCCACGGCCCGACGCGGACCCTGGGGATACCGACGGAATCGTCAGCCGACGAACGCCATGGCGCGACCGACGATGGGATGTCCGCGTCCCCTCCCGCCCCAGCCGGGCGTCAGGAGCCGGACCGATTTCACTTCCGACCGGGCATTGCGACCCCCGGCCGGGATCCTCAGGCTGGGATGTCCGCTCCCGCGGCGACCCTGCCGACGCCAGCGCACCGGAGAGTCCCGATGTCCAAGATCACCCCCAGCCTGCTCTGCTTCGCGCTCTCACTGGCCCTGCTGGGCGGGACCGAGGCCCGGGCCCAGGACGAGGCGCGCGACCCCGGCCGGCAGCAGGCCGCCGCCGAGCGCACAGCCCGTCCGCAGGCGGATGCAACCGAACGCCGCGAGACGGCGCGCCGGATCGAGGCGGACGAGACCGTGCACCGCACGCGCATGGCCCAGATCCAACGGCTGCGCGACATCGCACGGGATCAGGGTCGCGCCGATCGCGTGGCCGAACTCGACGACCTGCAACAACGCGAAGAGCGCCGGCACGAACGCGGGCTGGCCCGGGCCCAGGAGGTCCTGGGGGACGAGCCGTTCGGCCAGACCGTGCGCGAGTTGAAGCGCGGCCGGGAACGCAAGGCGCGGACGCCCGCCGAGCGCAGCGCCGCCTTCGACAAGTGGGCCGAGCGCAACCCCGAACGGGCGCGCGGCAACCGCAACGCCGTCGATCAGGCCCGCAAGCGTCGCGGGGACCAGGACCGCCCCCAGACGCGCCCGGAGAAGCAGACCCGGCCGGACAAGCAGGAGCGTCCCGAGAAGCAGGAGCGCGCAGGCGAGCGCGACGGCCAGCAGGAGCGCCCCACCAAGCAGGAGCGCCCCACCAAGCAGGAACGCCCCGAAAAGCAGGAACGTCCCCAAAAGCAGGAGCGTCCCGCCAAGCAGGAGCGCCCCGCCAAGCAGGAGCGCCCCGCCAAGCGTGACGAACCACGGGCCGAACGCCCCGCCAAGACGGAACGGGCTCCGAAGACCGAGACGCGGGGCGGCTCACGAGCCCAGCCCAAGCAGGATCGCGCACCCAAGCAGGACCGCGGGTCGAAGCAGAGCGCACCGAAGAAGGACCGCGACGGCCGCAAGCCGCGCGGCCGATGAGACCCGCAACCACGATCCGCGAGGAGTCGACCATGAACAGCTGCAATCAGATCTCGAGGGGTGCGTGCGTGGGGCTGCTGCTCCTCGTGGCGGCGGGTTGTGCACAGGAGCCCGGCGCCGAGGCCGGCGCCACGGCGGTCCCGTCCAACAGTGAGGAAGTGGAGCTGGACGCGATCCCCACCCAGGACGCCGCCGACGCCTTCGCCGAGGAGACGATCGACGAGTCCAACGCCGACGAGGTCTACGACCAGCTGCTGCGGGACATCGACGACGGCTAGCAGCCCGTGGTGAGAGTGCTCCAGCGCCGTGGGCGTGCCAGCTGCGTCAGATCAAGGCGCCGATCCGCAGGCG
>JAJDEQ010000159.1 GCA_029259695.1 Planctomycetota bacterium | reverse complement strand
ATGCGCACGCGCACTTCGACGCTGCGCGCGTCGGCGGCCAGGGCGACCGAGAGCACCGAGCCCACCCGGATCTTGCGGTAGGTGACGGGCGAACCCGGGTGCAGGCTGCCGCGGTGGATTCCGTCGAGCACGATCTCGAGGCCGCCCGGTTCGAGCGCATCGGGCACCGGCGGTACGGTCAGGCCCACGAAGCGGCGCTGCAGGGCGCCACTGCCGGGGATGACCTGCAGGTAGCGGGCGCCCACGAGGGTCTCGAGGCCGGCCACGCCGCTCAGTCCGAACTGCGGGCGCACGATCCAGAAGCGGCTGCCGACGCGGGCCAGGTCTTCACCCTCGGGTCGCAGCAGGACGTTGACGCGCACGCCGGCGGCGACCAGGCCCACACTGTCGACGGCGCCCACCACGATCCCGCGGTGCCGCAACACGTCGCCGGTCTTGAGACCGTGCCCCTGGTCGAACTGGATCGTGATCGGGATGCCGCGGTCGCCCCAGGCCTGGAAGGCGAGGACCGCGGCCACCAGCGCCGCGGCGATGGGCACGATCCAGATCCAGCTCCAGCGAGGTTCGTCGTCCACGACGGCCTGGGCCAGGCTGCCGTCGGGCGGCGCGCCCGGGTCCTGCGGGGTCGCGCCGTGGGGAGTGGGTGGGGGCGTGGGGCTCATGCCGTCTCTTCCCAGAGGGCGTGGGGGTCGAAGCTCGCACTGGCGGCGAGGTTGAGCAGGACGAACACGGTGAACGCGGTGGCGGCCGGTCCGGCGCTGAGCTGCACGATGTCGCCGAGCTTCACGACGGCGACGAGCACGGCCACGAGCAGCACGTCGAGCATGCCCCAGCGGCCGGCCCATTCCACCATGCGCCAGGTGCGCGCACGCACGTGGTGTCCCAGCAGCGCGCCGCGACTGGAGAGCACGAACAGCGCGCCCAGCTTGGTCAGCGGCAGGATGATCGAGCACAGCAGCACGACGATGCCGGGCAGGTGCTGGCCGTCGGCCAGGAGTTCGACAGTGCCGGACCAGATGCTGGCGCTGTTCGACTGCCCGAGACGCTCCACGCGCATGATCGGCAGGGTGATCGCCGGCACGTAGAGCAGCAGCGCGGCCAGGGCCAGCGCGGCGGTGGTCTGATGGCTGCGTCGGTGCGAGCGGACGTGCAGCGGCGTGCGACAGCGGGCACAGCGTGCGCGCGACCCGCGCGGCACGGACGCCACCGACTGCACGAGACCGCAACACGAGCACGCGGCGAGATGGGCGAGCGCGTTCATCGGGGGGCAGTCTACCCGGCTGGCCGGCCCGATCCGGCCCACCTTCGGGCGGGCCCCGCGTCGGACCGCAGGGTCGCTGGGCTGGTTGGCGGCGCTGTGCTCTGGGCGCGGATGCGGCCCTTCGGTGGCGTGCACCGGGGCCGGCGCCGCTCGGGCTCGCAGCCCGGCTCGTTTCAGATCGCGGCGCGGGGGGGCACCTGGCCCGCCAGCCGCGCACGCACTCCGCAGCGCAGGCGGTGCTTGGCCCGCTTGTGGTGCTGGCGGGCCGCGTCCTCGCTCGTTTGCTTCATCGCGTCGGCGACGAAGCGCCAGCTGCCCCCGTAGTAATCGCGCAGCAGGATCACCTCGCGGTCATCGGTCGGCAGATCGGCCACGACCTCGTCCACCATGCGCACGAGTTCGTTCTTCTCGGCTCGCTCGTCCGGGCGCGTGTCGCTCGCCACCAGGTTTCCGGCATCGACGCGCCTCTCGCCCGACTCGCCGGGGCCCGCGAGCTGGACCTCGAGCCGGTAGTCCCGCTTGCGTGCCTGGACGAAGTCGTTGAGATCGCGGATCTTGTTCGAGGCGATGCGCGTGAGCCAGTTGATGATGTCGGCGGTGGAACGCAGGTCGCTATGGCCCATGGCCTTCGCGGCGGCGATGTTCGTCTCCTGGACGATGTCCATGGAGTCGACGCGCGTGCGCAGGTGGCGACCGAGCCGGATGCGCACGATGCGATGGAGTCGATCCTGGAAACGGGCGAGGAGGCGGTTGAGAGCCTCGGCCTCCCCCTGCTGAGCCCTCCGCACCAACGCGAGGGACTCGTTCAGATCGGGCAGGTGGGCGGCGCTCACGGTCCGGCTCAACACGTCGTCTTCGTCTTTCACGGCGGCTTCCTTCGCGTTCGGGGACCACTGCGCACCATGAGCTAAGCGGTGTCGGGGCCGGGATCGGACAGGTTTCTGCGGCTTTGCGCAAAATCCTGTCCGGTCGGGGCCCGGATCCCGCCTTGGCTGTAGAGCGCTGCGGAGACCCGTGGTGGTGTGGGGGCCAGCGGAGCAACTCGTGAGCAACGAGGAATCGGGCAGGACGAGCGAGGCCGAGCGTCTGCTCAGCGAGTTTCTGGACCGTCGCGCCGAGGGACGGCGGCCGGACTTCGAGGCGTTGTGCCGGGACCATGCCTCCCTGGCCGACGAGCTGCGCCGGCTGTACCTCGACTGGTCGGACATGGCCGACCGCCTGGACGACCTGCTGCCCGGCTCGCTGGGCGACGGTGCGTTCTTCCACCGCGCGGGCGCGTCGTCCGACGGCGACGCCGAGAGTGGACCGCCGGCCTTCGAGGACGGGCCGGGCATGATCATCGGCGACTTCCGGCTCGTCCATCTGCTGGGCCGCGGCGGGATGGGGCGGGTCTGGGAAGCCGAGTAGGTCTCGGTGGGTCGACGCGTGGCGCTCAAGCGCATGCGCGCCGATCTGCGCGGCGCCCGGGCGGTGGAGCGGTTCGAGCGCGAGGCGCGCGCCGGCGGGCGTCTCGCCCACCCGGGTGTCGTCGGCGTCTACTCCGCCGGCGTGGTGGACGGGGTCCACTACATTGCCCAGGAACTGGTCGAGGACGGTTTCACGCTGGCCGACTACCTGCGCGAGCGGCGGGAGACCGCCGAGGTACCGCAGACCTACTACACGCGTGTGGCGGGCCTCTTCGTCAAGATCGCCGACGCGCTGCAGGCCGCGCACGACGCCGGCATCGTCCATCGGGACATCAAGCCCCCGAACATCCTCATCACCCGGGACGACGAGCCCCGGGTGGGGGACTTCGGCCTGGCGCGCGTGGTCGATGAGCTCAGCGAATCGGAACACTCGCGCATCGTCGGCACGTACTACTACATGAGCCCCGAGCAGGCGTCGGCGCGCAGCATCGCCATCGACCATCGCAGCGATGAGTTCAGCCTGGGCGCCGTGCTGTACGAGGCGCTCACGCTCAAGCGCCCGTTCGAGGGCGACACGGGGGAGCAGATCCTCGATCGCATCCGCCACGAGGATCCCATCGATCCGCGCGAGGTGCGTTCGTTGATTCCCGTCGAGTTGGCCGTGATCTGCGGCAAGATGCTGCAGAAGCGGCGGGCCGATCGCTACCCGTCGATGGCTGCGTTCGCCGCCGACCTGCGTCGGTTCCTGGCGCATGAACCGATCAGCGCCCGACCTCCCAGCCGGCTCGAGCTGCTGCAGAAGTGGACCCGTCGCCACCCGACGTTCAGTTCGGTGACGGGCCTCTCGGCAGCGGGGTTGCTGGTGGTCTCGTTCCTCCTGCTCCAGGTGCTGCAGAAGAACGCGCGTCTGGAGTTGTACGCGGACGAACGACTCGTGCCCTACCTGGAGCAGGAGGTGCTGGGGGTGGACCCGCCGACGCCCGCGCGCGCCGCGGTGTACGAGAGCTGGCTCGAACTCGGTCGGGCGGCAGCGGATCGGCTTCCACAGCGCCGGCGGGCACTCGCTTCGCTGGGTGCGGCCTCCATGGCCCGGGCGGGGTCGTCGCCGGCGGCCGGCGACGCGGCGTTGGAGTCGGACCTGACGCAAGCCTCCCTCGAGCAACTCGTCACGGGCCTCGAGGAGTTGAGCCGACCGGGGACGGGACTGCTGGCCTGGATCGAAGCGCGGATGGAGTTCGCGCGCGGCGTGGAGCAGGCGACCGTGCTCGGCGCGCAGGCGGCGGCGGCCTGGGAACGGGCCATGGTCTCGATCGCCGACGAGGCGCAATGTCCTGCCTACGGCGGCTTGGAGATCCGGCCGCAACTGGGCCTGCTGCCGCTGGGGCGGGACCCGGCCTCCGGGCTGTGGGAATTCGCCCATCTGCTCTCGGGAGAACTCCCGCAGCGCGACGAGGCGGGCCGCATGATCATGGGACCAGACACGTGCATCGTGCTCGTGCTGCTCCCCGGGGGGGAGTTCGTCATGGGCTCTCAGAGGGACGACAAGAAGGGTCCGAACTACTTCAAGGAGGCGAAGCCGAACGAGAAGCCGCACACGGTGTCACTCGACCCGTTCTTCGTGGGCAAGCACGAGATCACCCAGGGGCAGTGGCTGCGTGCTGAGCGCGTCAACCCCGCGTACTACGCTGCCGGTCAGGAGTACGCCGGCGTGGCGGTGGACCTGCGCCACCCGATGGGCTTCGTGAGCTGGTACGACAGCCGAGACATGTTGGCCCGGCTGGACCTGCAGCTTCCGACGGAAGCCCAGTGGGAGTTCGCGGCTCGCGCCGGCACGAGGACACCCTGGTACACGGGCAACGACCGCGCAGCTCTCGAATGGACGGCCAACATCGCGGACGACTCCGTCACGCCCGTACACGGAGAGGTCGAAGACCTTCATCCGCAGGAGGATTGGGACGACGGTCATCCGATCCATGCACCGGCCGGAACCTTCGAGCCCAACCCGTTCGGGCTGTACGACATCTACGGCAACGTCTGGGAGTGGTGCCTGGAGTATGGGTACCGGGGCCTTGCGGACACGCACGGTGTCGTGCGCACAGGGGACGGCCTGCGACACACGGAGAGCAACTCCGATCGCATCCTCCGCGGAGGATCGTTCTCGAGCGCTGCGGACAGCGGCGCTCGTTCGGGGCTGCGGAACTGTGCGCCCGCGGCGGCGCTCGACCACAACCTCGGTCTACGCGCCACGCGGCCGCTGAGGGACTGAGAGCAACACACTGCGCGCGGCCACGCCGGGGGCTTACCATGGAACCCGAAAGGTCGTGTGCCACACTCGTTTGAAGGGGGACGGTGATGATGGACTTGCACGCTTGGGGGAGACGGATCGGCGCCTGCGTCGCGCTGCTGGTGGTGGCGGCGCAGCCCGCCCGAGCCCAGGGCAATGAGGACAACTGGCACCCGCTGTCGAATGGCTTCGACGGCTTCTACACCGGCCTCGGCGCTGGTGGCGGACTCACGACCTCTGCTGACGGCATCGGCACCTGGGTCGGTGGCGAAGACCTCCGCGGCTCTTCGATCGCGACCTTCTCCGGTGACTTCGGCTACAAGATGGTCAACTGGCGTCACCTCGTCTGCCTGCTCAACGCCGCGGGCACGGGCGCCGCCTCGTACAACCCCAGTTGGTCTTGGTGGGAGTTCGACGGGCTCAACGCCAACGTCGATTCCGTCTTCACGCGCCCGTCGGCGCTTGCAACGGGCCTGCTCAACACCGGCTTCGGCCAGCCCTACGGCACCAGCCCCAGCGGCTCGGCGAGTTTCCTTCTGGCGGGATTGCCGAGCTTCCTGGGGACGGCGGACTTCGTCCTTCCGAACGGTGGTCTGCTTCCGAGCTCTGATGGTGGTACCGCGACCCTGATCGCCGGCTTCGGCTTCGTGGCTTCCGCGAACCTGCCCACGGGCTGCTTCAGCTTCGAGCTGGGCTTCACGCCCACGACCGTCGCCGGTCTCGACGACATCGACGGCTGGTGGCACTGGAACCAGGCCGGTCCGCGTCACGGGACGAGCCGTAGCTATTGGGGTTACTCGTTCGACGAGGTGAACCTCTGGCAGTCCAACTCGGTCGAGTCCGCCGCCAACTTCGGCATCCTGTTCCTGCACCCGGCAACCACGGACTTCAGCTACCACCAGAGCAGCTTCGAGGCCAACACGACGGCCGCGCTTGCTCCGAACGGTGCCGAGCTCAGTGGCTTCAACACCTACGCGACCCAGACCGAGAACACCAACCCGGGCGTCGGCGGCTTCCCGCTGATCGACCTCAACGGTGGTTACGACGTCGGCCGTGGTGCCAAGGCCATCAGCCTCACGGGTACGACGGGTGTGGGCGACTTCAACGACGCCGCAGCCGCTCCGACCCTCGCTCCGCAGGATCCCGCTGGTGGATCCGGTGGCGGCGGTGGCAAGGTCCCCACGCTGGGCTTCCACACTTGGGACACGCGCTCGTACCTGGGCGGCTTCGGTCCGGGGGATGGGGGCTTCGTCGGCGGAGAGCGCATCACATGGATCGCCTTCGACTGGGACGGGTTCTTCGGCAAGGACCCGTCGGCATCGACGGACATCACCTGCTTCTTCGGCCTCGTTCGTCGTCCCTTCAAGCTCTACGGGAACGACCCGGCCGGGGTGGCTCCCCAGGCGCTCACGCTGACGCTGTTGCCGATCTTCACCCACACGACATCGGCGGCACCCTCCGGCTTCCCGGATCCGGAGGGCTTCCTCGACGTCACGGGTTCCGATGGTCACATCGCCGGGACCTCGATCCACCTCCCGACGTCGCCCGCCGGTCTTTCGATCGGGCTGCCCGTGCCCATGGAATACGGCACGTCGGGGCTCTCGCCGTCGGGCGGGCTCACGTGCGATCCCAACGTCGCCTCGACGAGTGGCATCAAGGAGTTCTTCGTCGTCGACTGAGCGCGTTCGCTACATCACGTAGTGCAGCACCACGCCGACCAGGGCGAAGCCCAGCACGTTGTCGAACACGTTGGTCCAGGCGAAGCGCCACGGCAGGCACATCCAGTTGCTCATGGAGCAGTAGGACGAGACGCCGTTGAACAGGCCCACCAGGGCGAACAGCACGACCTTGTCGGCCAGAGTGGGAACGTGTTCACCGACGAGGTTCAGCAGCATCACGCAGGCCAGCGCCTCGAACAGGTTGAGCGCGAAGCTGCGCACGAACGTGGCGCCGGTCATGGGCGGGCCCTTGGGCATCACGACGACCATGGCGTTGGGGCCGCTCTGCATGCGCTCGGCCAGGGCCGGGTCCTTCAGGCCCTGCTCGAACTCGTCCATGTGCGGGATGCAGTACATGCCCGGGTTGGCGTTGGCCGCTGCGAGCGCGGCTTCG
>JAJDEQ010000158.1 GCA_029259695.1 Planctomycetota bacterium | reverse complement strand
GTGGCGCGTCTGGAGCGGGTCGCTGCACAGCTCGTGGGCGAAGGCCCGGCTGACCGTGCTGAGCGGGGCGTCGGTGAGTTCGATCATGTTCTGGTAGACGGTGTGCAGCGGCGGCGACGCGTGACGGCGGAAGACGAAGTCGAGCAGGTAGGCCGGCAGGGCGTGGTCGTAGGGGTTGTGCGCCGTGAGCACCACGGCGGCACTGTCGAGCTCACCGCTCAGCAACGCGAGCTTGACGGCCAGCGCGGTGCTCGCGAGTTCCCAGTCCTGGACGTGCAACAGGAGATTGCTGCGCAGGCCGAGGGCCGCCAGGACGTGGGGCATGGCGGCGCCCGCGAACAAGCTGTCCACCAGGAGCTTGTCGGGATCTTCGTGCGAGTAGGGGTTGGTTCCGTCGGGACCGCCGTGTGCGTCGAAGAACCCCTCGGCGCGCATGAGGATCCAACGCACGCCGTCGCGGAACTCCTCGAGCAGCTCGACGTCGATCGGCGAACCGGAGTAGAAGGGCACCTGCAGCCGCGCCACCACGGGGAGTTCCTGCGTGGGGCCCGCCGTGACCAGTGAGCGGTGACACGGGCTGACCACGATCACGTCGCGCCCTGACGCGGCCAGCGCGGCGGGATAGCGCTGGGCCACGACCCAGATGCCGCCGCCGCGGGCGTGCGCATTCTCGAACACGCCGTAGACGACGGTCGCGCTGTCGGGCGACACCCGTCGGCGCGCGGCATCGAGGCGCGCGATCTCGTCGGCATCGAAGAACGCGGTCAGTGCGCGGGGCGCCGGAGGGGTGTCGATCGGGCGCTTGCGAGCCGCACGCCGGCCGGGCGCAGGCGCCTTGTCCGTCGCCGGTCGGGATCGGGGCGGGTCAGGCGACGGTGGTGGTGGGGTGGGTGAGGGCATCGGACTCCCGGTGCCTCATGGTGACGACCGGGGAGGCCCAGACCAACCTCCGGTCTCGTCTCAGGCCCGCGGGGTGGGCGCTTCCCGGCGTCCGTCGAAGATCTCGTAACGCAACAGGCGGCAGTCGATCGGGCCGTTGCGCACGGGCCAGCGTCGATCGGCCTTCATGCGCAGGCGCCGCGTGAGCTCGGGGTTGCCCGACAACACGTGGGCCGTGGCGCCCGGGCAGCCCTGCTTGAGGAACAGCGAGAGCTCATCCCAGGTGGCGTCGAGGTCGTCGCTCTCGAGCCGTTCGCCCCAGGGCGGGTTGGTGATCACGAAGCCGGGGGGGGGCTGCGGGCGCCAGTCAGCGGCCGAACTCACGGAGAACGAGACGAGGCCCTCGACCCCGGCCTGGTGTGCGGCGCGTTGGGCCAGCGAGATCGCCCCCCCGTGGCGGTCGGCACCGACCAGCGAGCAGGGCACGTCGGGCCGCACGCGCTCACGAGCCTCCTCGCGCAGTGACGTCCACAGTTGGTGGTCGAGGTCGGGCCAGCGTTCGAACGCGAACCCGCGCCCCAGGCCCGGCGCGCGGTCGCAGGCCATCAGCGCGGCCTCGATCACGAGCGTGCCCGAGCCGCACATGGGGTCGGCCAGCGCTGTCCGTCGATCCCAGCCGGCGAGCAACAACAGGCCGGCGGCGATGGACTCGTTGAGCGGGCTCTTCACCTGGATCGGCCGGTAGCCCCGCTTGTGCAGGCTGGCGCCGGACAGGTCGCGCGAGAGCTGCGCGTGATCGCGCTTGATGACGAGCTTGAGCGGCAGGTCGGGGCGCTTGCGATCCACGCTGGGGCGCCGGCCGGTGGCTGCCCGGAAGCAGTCGACGATGGCGTCCTTCGTCTTGAGGGCGGCGAAGCCCGAGTGGGTGATGGCCGAGTCGCGCACGTTCGCGTCGACGGCGAGCGTGTCATCGACCCGACTCAGGCCCGGCCAGTCGAGCGCGGCGACGCCGTCGTAGAGCGCCTCGGGTGAGGGCGCGGGGAACTCTGCCAGGATCTCCTGGACGCGAACGGCGCTGCGCAACCACAGGCAGCAGCGGTAACCCAGTTCCCGATCTCCGCTGAACGCCACACCGCCGCGCCCCGGGACCACATCCCGGGCGTCGAGGGCGGTGAGTTCTGCGGCGAGTACCGACTCCAGGCCGAGGCTGCAGGGTGAGTAGTAGCGGGTGGGCACGGAGGCGGATCGACGGTCGTCGCGACGACGGGAGCGTGGGCTGCGCGGGCAATGGTTCGCCGCAGCGGTGCCGCGCGTCAAGCCCCCTCGCAGCTGCTAGCGGTCTTCGGTCCCGTCACGCTGAGCGGGCTCCCCGCGCCAGAAGCGCGGCCGGACCAGCTGATCGAGGGGACGCACCAGGTGCTGCACGACGAAATCGCTCGTACGCGTGGCGTCGTGACTCATGCGTTGCAGCTCACCCAGCAGCGGATCGGCGACGGCCAGGCGCCAGGCGGGTTGGATGTCGCCGTCGGGTTCGGCGGGCAGCCCCGCCCAGCGTCCGACGAGCGCGCCGGCCGCGACCCAGGGCAGGCCGGGTGCCGCGCTCGCGCGGTCGACGGCGACGCGGGACGGGCCCCTGTGCGGTGTCTCGACCCAGGGCGAATCAGGGTCGGGTACGACGTGCTCCCGTCCGCCGGGGTCGTCCGGAGTGGCGGCGCGCCAGGCCAGGTGTGCCACCAGCAACAGGCCCGCCGCGGCTCCGATCCGATCCCAGCGCAGCGCGCGCCGGAGCGGGGTGGAGGTCGGTGTCTCGCGCAACACCTGCCGCATGACGCGGTCGGCGACGGACGGCGAGGTCGCGGCGCGGCACTCACGCCCCTCGCGCCGCAGGCGCTCTTCGAGCTCGCCGTCGTCGGTCGGTCGCAGGCGTTCGATGATCCGGTGCAGGGTGCCCATCAGCTCTCTCCCGCCAACGAGTCGGGTGCCATGGCGTGCAGCGGGTGGCGCTCGCGCGTCCCGCCGTCGTCGTCGAACTCGGCTTGCAGGTGCTGGGCCAGTGCTCGTCGCGCGCGCCACAGCATGACACGGATCGTGGTGGGTTGCTTGGCCAGCACGCGCCCGATCTCCATCGGGGTCATGTCCTCGGCGTAGCGCAACCACAGGGCCGAACGCTGTTCGGCGTTGAGCAGGCGCGTCGCCAGTTCCCACAGGCCGTCGCTGCGTTCGCGCGCGGCCATGGCGTCGCCCGGCTCGGGGCCGTCCGCGTGGAGTTCCGAGACCTCCTGCAATGCGCGCCGGTCGGTGTGGCGTGCATTGGCGCGCCGCTGACTCACGGCTTCGCGTCGCGCGATGGTGAACAACCAGGTCGAGAAGGCCCAGCGGTCGTCGTAGAGCGCGAGCTTGCGCCAGGCCCGGACGAACGCAGCCTGGGTCAGCTCCTCGGCGTCTGCGGCGCATCCGGTGCGCAGCGCCAGGAAGTGGAACAGCGGACGCTCGAGGCGACCCACGAGTTCGGCGAACGCGTGAGTCGATCCGGCTCTCGCGCGCCGCGCGAGCTCCTCGAGCGTCGGCGCCTCGCTCAACGCCAGCCCTTCCGGCCCCAGTCGTCGTCCTGGTCGTCGTCCTCCTCGTCGTCGTGTCGGGCCTCGCGCCAGTCGTCGGACTCGTAGGCGCGCGTGTGGGGGTGCCCGGCACTGAGCAGGTTGATCAGGGCCGCCGTGTCGTGGCGGAAGCGCAGGCTCACCGTGCCGCCGTCGGCCCGCACGTCCAACTTCCTGATCAGCGGCAGCAGGGGCGCCAGGTCGGGCTCCTCCGGGCCCACGAGCTGGGCCAGCGCCAGGGCGCCCTGAGCGACCTGCACGAGGTCGCGCGCGTCGTCCGCCGAGGCCGTGGTCACGTCGAGCCTGATCGACAGCTCCTCGTTGGACTCGCCGATCTCCAGTGTGGCCGACTGGGCCAGGCGCGCGACGTTGGAGGACGCCTCCTGTTGCACCAACCGGCGCAGTGAGTCGGAGGCCACCGCGAACACGAGCGCATCCGGCGACGGCATGGCGGCCAGGCCCTTGCCGTCGGCGTCGCCGAGGGTGGCGCCCTCACCGCGCACGGCGCGCACGGCGGCGGCCAGGTCGCTCGCATCGTTGGACACGATCAGCAGACGCTCTTCGCTGTCGCGTCGGGAGGCGAGGTAGGAGTAGGCCGGGTCGTCACCGCCCTCACTCCAGCGCACGATCTTGACCCCGTCGACATCCCGGACCTCGGAGTCGACGTGCATGCTCAGTCGATCGAGCGCCCGCTCGATCGACGCGTCGGTCGACACGAGCGCCACGGCCCGATCCGGCATGTCGTGCAGTCCGAAGATCGTGATCGAGTGGACCGCGTGGCGCAGATCCACGCCGAGTTCCCGGCGCGCTTCGTCCCAATCGACCTCGTCGAGGGCGCCACGCTTCTCGGCTTCCGCGAACAGGCGCGAGCCGAGGATCCCGTCGGTGTTCACGTGGATCAGCCAGCGGGCGCTGGCGGGGACCCGGTCGGCGGCGAAATCATCGGCGGCGGCCGGGGCGGCGATCGGCAGGCAGGTGGCCAGGGCGAACAGCAGGGACTTCATCGCGAGCTCCTTGGGGCGCGGGTTCGGAACGCTTACGCCGTCCTTGCCCTGAAGCGTTACCGGACTTTGTGGAGCACGTGAGAAGCGGATGTGACGTGGTCGAGGCGGCTTCGGCGTCGAGCCGGTATAAAGAGAACCGAGGCTGCGCTCCGGGTGCGTGGACGACGAACGAGGAGACCGATGGACGGCAGCATCACCTTTCGCATCGCCCGCTCGCGGGCCGAGGTGTTCGCCTACGTCTCCGATCTCGAGCGCGCTCCCGAATGGGTGCCCGACCTGATCTCGGTCACCAAGACCACCCCGGGTGACGTGCGTCTCGGCACGCGCTACCGCCAGGTCGTGCGCGTTGCCGGGAAACAGGGCGACGCAGAGCTCGAGGTGACCGAGTACGAGCCGGGACGTTCCTTCGCCCATCGGGGCGAGGGCGGGCCGGCGCGCTTCACGGCGCGCTTCGTGTTCGAGGACGACGAGCAGGGTGGCACGCGGATCGTGCACGACTACAGCGTCGCGATGAGCGGCTTCGCCAAGCTCATGTTGCCGGTGCTGAAGGCATGGCTGAGCGAGAACACCGAGACCGCGGCGAGCAACCTGGCGCTGCGTCTCGAGCAGGCAGCCGCGGCCCCCCGCGAGGAGACCGGATCATGAGCGGCGAGCGGCAGGCCCGAGCGCATGAGTCGCGCGGCCGACAGTCAGGGCTCGTCGACGCGATCGCCGGACGGCTCCCCGAGTCGTCGGCCTCGTGACCGGACCGCGGCGGCTGCCGGTGCTGTTGTCGCCGGAGTCGCCGCCGCGCTTCCCCGATCCGCGCCGGGCCGATGGGCAGGGTCTCGTCGCCGCCGGTGGTGACCTCTCGCTGCGACGATTGCTGGCCGCCTATCGCGCAGGGATCTTCCCCTGGTACGACGAAGGGTTGCCGGTGCTGTGGTGGTCGCCGGACCCGCGGGCGTTGATCGATCCGGAACACCTGCACGTCTCGCGCCGACTCGCGCGGCGCATGCGGCGTGGTGACCTGGCGCTGACCTGGAACCGTTGCTTCGAGGCGGTGATGGAGTGCTGCGCGCAGCGGGACGAGGGCACCTGGATCCTGCCCGAGATGCTGGAGGCCTACGTGCAGCTGCACCGCGCGGGGCATGCGCACAGCCTCGAGGTGTGGTGCGATGGCGAACTGGCCGGCGGCGTCTACGGCGTGCAGTGCGGCGGGTTGTTCGCGGCGGAGAGCATGTTCCACGGGCCGACGGACATGTCGAAGGTGGCGCTGGTCGCTCTCGTGCGCAGTCTGTTCGGCGCCGGGATCACGCTGCTGGACGTGCAGTTCACGACGCCGCACCTGGAGCGCATGGGGGCGGTGACCTGCGCTCGGGACGAGTACCTGGCTCGGGTGCGGGTGGCGAGCGCGGCGTCAGTGGACCTGAGCTGTCTCGAGCCCGCTTGGGACTGAGGCCGCTCGGTGCCGACGGCGGTCACGCGGGTTCGCCCCCGCGTGCGCACCCGGTTAGACTCGGCGGCCCTCGTTCCTTTCTCGTCCCATGGAAACGACCCATGCGTGAGTTGCTTCTGGCCCTGACGGTCGCCGCCCTGCTCGGCGCGACGTCCGCGGCCCAAAACCTCGAGGTCCGGGAGCTGGTCCTGGACAACGGCATGACCTGGTTGCTCGTCCCGCGTACCGAGGAGCCCAACACCGTCTCGGCGGGCTGGGTGGCGAAGGTGGGCTCGGTCGACGAGCGTCCCGGCATCACCGGGATCAGCCACTTCTTCGAGCACATGATGTTCAAGGGCACGACGACCATCGGGACGCGTGACCCGGCGGCCGATGCCGAACTCATGGACCGGCAGCACGCGGTCAAGGCGCGCATCAACGAGCTCGTATGGGGTCAGCAGTACGACCGCTACAAGCGCGGTGAGATCGACGACCCGTGGGATCCCGAGAACGACACGGCCGAACTGCGCGAGCTGCGGGCCGAACTCGGCGAGCTGATGGAGGCGCACCGCGAGACGATCGTCAAGAACGAGTTCGACAGCATCTACACCAACGAAGGTGGCTCGGGCATGAACGCGTTCACGTCCGAGGACATGACCTTCTATTTCATCAACGTGCCGTCGAACAAGTTCGAGCTGTGGTGCTGGATGGAGTCCGATCGACTGGACGACTCGGTCTTCCGCGAGTTCTACGCCGAACGCGACGTGGTGCACGAAGAGCGCCGCATGCGACTCGAGTCGAGCCCCACCGGTGAGCTGGACGAGCAGTTCGACGCGATGTTCTGGATGTCGTCGCCCTACAGCTGGTCGCCCATCGGCTGGCCCAGCGACCTCAACAGCTACACTCGCGAGGACTTCGACGCGTACTTCGACGTCTACTACCGGCCGAACAACCTGGTGGGCGTCGTGGTGGGCGACTTCGATCCGGACGTGGCCGTGCCCATGATCGAGAGCTACTTCGGGCGCCTCGAGCGCGGCCCGGTGACGCCTCCGCCGGTGGTCACGACCGAGATGCCGCAGGTGGCCGAGCGCCGCATGATCGGCGACTGCGAGTGTCAGCCGCAGGTCGAGGTGCGCTACCACACGGTGCCCTTCAACCACGCGGACAGCTTCCCGCTGGAGATCATGGCCGAGGTGCTCAACGGCCGCACGGGCCGGCTGTACAAGGGCCTGGTGGAAGGCGCGGAGATCGCGTCCTCCGCCCGAGCCGGGACCGATCATCGCAAGCACGCCGGCTACTTCTCGTTCAGCGCCCGTGTGAAGGGCGACGCCGGGCCGGACGAACTCGAGGCGGCATGGTACGACGAACTGCAGCGCCTGCAGGACGAACCGGTGAGCCCCGAAGAGCTGGAGAAGGTCCAGAACCAGGTGGCCGCCGACAGCTTCCGCTCGCTGCAGAGCAACGGCTTCATCCGCCTGCAACTCGGCTTCTTCGCGGCCAGCGGTGGCTGGCGTTACATCAACGAGGCGCCGGGCAGGCTGCGGGCGGTGACGGTCGATGACATCCAGCGCGTGGCCAACACCTACTTCGACCGCACGAACCGCAACGTGGCGTCGTACACGCGCCGTGCGGGGAGCGCCCCCGACGACGGGCTGGCGTCGCTGCCGCCCGAGGCGCAGGCGCAGGTGAAGATGATGCTGCAGCAGTTCGAGCAGTTGCAGGATGTGGCCCAGCTCGAGGAGATCGTCGGGCGGATCGAGTCGGGGCTGAGTTCCATGCCCGAGCAGAAGCGCCCGGCGATGGACTACGTCGTCGAGAAGACCAAGGAGCGCATCGAGCGTCTCCGCAGTGAGGAGAGCGAAGGATGAGGCTCATGCACACGAAGATCCCGATGATCGCTTGTCGCACGCTCTGCGCCTTGTTCATGGGGCTGGGGTTCGCCGCGGCTCAGGTCCCGGATCACCCCGACGAGCTGCAGTTCCCGCGCCTGGACTTCGAGCCGCCCATGTCGGCCGAGTTCCTGCACGACCTCGACGGCATCCCCGTCTACCTCGCGCCGAGCAGCGAGTGGCCGCTGATCGACCTGACCTTCACGTTCAAGGGCGGCGCGTTCCTCGAGGAGCCCGATGAGGTCGGCCTCGGTTCCTCGCTGGGCGTGATGATGCGGCGCGGCGGCTCCGCACGGACGTCAGCCGAGGAATTGGACGAACGCTTCGACTTCCTCGCCGCCAATGTCTCCACGACGGTGGGCTCCGACCGCTCGAGCGCCTCGCTCAACTGCCTCGAGAGCAACTTCAGCGAGGCCTTCGGTCTGTTCATGGAGATGGTGCGCGAGCCGGGGTTCGACGCCGAACGACTGCGCGTGCACCTCGACGAACGGGTGGAGGCCTTCAGGCAGCGCAACGACAACCCCATGTCGGTGGCCTTCCCGCGCATGCAGCGGCTGGTCTACGGCGATGACCACTACCTGGCGCGTGAACCCACGCTGGACACGGTGGGGGCCATCGATGGCGACTCGCTGCGCGCGTTGCACCGGCGCATCTTCCACCCCGGCAACCTCGTCATCTCCGCGACGGGCGACTTCCAGCCGGCGCAGTTGCTGGACGCGTTGCGCTCGGCGCTCGATGGCTGGCAGGTCGGCGAGAGCGTCGGTGATCCGCCCGCACCCGTGCACGTCACCAAGTCGGGTCTGTACCACACCGAGACGTCGCAGAAGGACCTGCCTCAGGGCACGACGATGATCTTCGCTCGGGGGATCCAGCGCGATCATCCCGATGCCATCGCCCTGACCGTGATGAACGACATCCTGGGCGGCGGCGGCTTCACCAGCCGCGTCACCAACCGCGTGCGCAGCGACGAGGGGCTGGCCTACACCGCCGTGACGCTCATGCGGCCACAGGTCTACTTCCCGGGGATCTTCGCGGGCTTCTATCAGTCGAAGAACCCGACCGTCGCCCTGGCGGCCAAGATCATCATGGAGGAGATCGAGCGCATTCGCAGCGAGCAGGTGACGGCGGAGGAACTCGAACGCACCAAGAACGGCTTCATCGAGCAGTTCCCGCAGCGTTTCGCGAGCAAGTCGGGGATGCTGTCGACCTTCGTCAGCGATCACCTGACCGGGCGCGATCCGAACTACTGGCGCACCTACCGGGAGAAGGTGGCGGCGGTCGACCAGGGCGACGTGCAGCGTGTGGCTCGCGAGCACCTCGACCCGACCAACATGTCGATCCTGGTCGTGGGTGACTGGGACGCCATCGAGGGCGGTGATCTCGAGGGCCGTGCCAACATGAGTGAGTTCGGGGAGGTCGAGCACCTGCCCATGCTCGATCCGCTCACACGCGAGCCGGAGGGCGAGAGGACCCCGACCGGGCCCTGAATCCCCGTCTCATGTGCCCGTGTCCGCACACGGCGCCGGCCCCCCGTGAAGTGGGTGGGTCGGCGCCGTGTGGCGTTGTGGAAGCGGGCCTCGAGCTGTTCCTGTGGCTGCAAGTTCGATTACCGAAGAGGCGCAAAACACGCGTTTCGAGGCCGTTTTCTTGATTTGTTCGACACAGGCCATCGGATTGCATGCGTGCTGCTACACTTTCATGCACGCGGGTCGCCTGACGGCCCGTGGGCGAAGAGTGGCAGATGGATTTGGAGCACCCCGGTCATGGACCAACGTCCAGTCGACCAGCGCGCAGGCGCTCACGATGTGAGTGACGAGCGGTCGCTGCAGGCACGTTATCGACGTGTGTGTCATGAGGTCGTGCCCAAGTTCCTCGAGCGCCACCGGCTCACGCGGGCGGGTCTGGCCGACCTGCTCGGGGTCGAGAAATCGGCGCTCAGCCGCTTTCTGAACGGGGTCCAGGGTTACACGCCCTCACGCTCGCGGCCCGGCAAGGTCGAGATCCTGGAGCGCATCGAGGCCCGTTGCAGCCGCCTCAACATCTTCTCCGAGCTCGAGGACAAGGCGCAGCAGGCGGCGCTCACCCGGCCCGAAGACGACGACCGCGTCTGGTTCGACAACTTCCTCGAACGACTCTTCATCCTCGAAGAGAAGTACGAAGCGGCCACTGCGCTGCTGATGCTCCCCGAACTCTGTTCCCAGGCCATGCACGCCGGCCCTCCCTACGGCGCCTCCATGGCCACCAACGTGCTCCTCATCCCCATCGTCGGCCACGTGGATCGGCCGGAGATGGCGGACGCATCTCCCGAACTCCTCCGGCACACGGCAGAGCGCGTTCGTCGTCTCGAGAGATTCGCTCTCGAGAACGCGAGTGACGCCTTCCGCGAGACCGTCCTGCACAAGCCGATCGGCTACGCAGGCTACGCGCTCGCCATGATCGGGCTCCTTCTCACCGACGACGAACTCGTCGACGAGGGGCTCGAGGCCCTGCTCAAAGCCGCTCTCCTCCCCCACGAAACCGAGGATGGCCACTGGCCCAACCTTCTCATGGTATTGAGCAGACTCTTCGAACTCGAACACCCGAAGGCGAAGACCTGGTCCGAACGCGTCGCCCGATTGGCGCAGGACCACTGGAGCGCCCAACTGCAGTATGCGCACGTCAGCCGTGCGTTCCCCGAAGTGCGCGCGCACTGGGGGCTGATCGTGCCCGACCTGATGCATCGCATCGACGTCGAGGCCGACGCGGCACCCGTGCACCGCGACCAGCGTGCCCAGGACGGAGAAGGGGGGCTCGCATGACCTCCCGCCAGATTCTCATCGGCGCCGCCCTGCTGGCCTGCGTGACTGTCGCCTTCGCCGCGGGTACGGGCTCGGTGACCCCACCGATCCCGGGTTCCCAGCGCGCCAACCCGATCGAACCGATCGGTGGTCGCATGAGCGGCGCCGGCCCCGGCCCGTCCGGTCAGTTGCGACCCATCGGCCAGAGCCACACACCCAAGCCGAAGCGGGCCCGCCGTCAGTTGCCCTCCACACCGACACCTACGCCAACGTCGCCCGGGTTGGGCAAGCTGGCCGCCACGTCGCTGCTGGTCCAACCGGGTGAGTCGCTTTCAGTCTTCGCCGGGCCGGGCGCGGTCGAACCTGGTGCGCTGTTGTTGCGTGTCGACGGGGACGCGCTGCGTCGCGCCACACCGGTGCTGATCCAGGTCGTGGTCGATCCCGATCGCAGCTTCATGCCCGCGCTGTTCGTCCTGCACGACTGAGGCTGTTCGCCCTGCACGACTGGGAGTCGTGTGTGGGAGCGGGCGCGGGCGCAGGCAGCTTGGCGCGGTGCAGTCGGTGGCCGCCTGATGCGGGAGCCGCCCGGCGCAGCTCTGCTGCGCAGGTTTGAGGCGCTCGCTCAGTCGTCGACCACACGACACCACACAAGCGCGTGGCATGCGCTGGGAACGGTCCGGTCGTCGAGATCGGATCCTCGTGGGCGAATGAAGGGCATTGCGGGGCTCACGCAAGCCTGATGCCGCTGCTCCACAGGGTCCGCGGATCGGGTCCCGTGAGCCGGCGCGCACAACAAAGCGTTGCGCAACGGCTATTTGCGTGACACCTGACTGATCGCGCGACATTGTGTTGCATGACTTAACTGTCGGCATGCAGTTGCCACGGCACCTGCCCTCATTCTCGCCCCTTCAGCGCGCAAGCGCTGAACACCAGCTGGGCACTGCCGGTCGACAGGGTCTACCTCTCAGGGAGGTGACAGGGTGTGGGGGGACGGCGGAACTCGAACTCCGCCTCCCCCCTTTTTTTCTTCCCTGGGAACTCCGGCGTCCTCGCGCTGCCGGGCAGCCCGCACGACGGGCAGGCACCGCCGCGACGACGCGCGACTCTGGGTGAAAGGGAGTCCGGACGATCGTGCGCCGCCCGCATACCGCGGGCGGCGGCACGGTCGCAGCGTGTCAGCTCGAGCTGCCGCCGGCGATGCGGATCGCGATCTCGTCGGCGAGTTCGCCGAGTGCCCGACTCATGGCGGCGACCAGGGCGCCGGGATCCTGCGATCCCGAGAGCGGTTCGGAGAGGGTTGTGAGACGTGTACCCAGGTGCTCACGGCTGGTCCCGTCGAACAGGCTCCAGCGGACCGCGAGCACCAGGTCGCCGCTGGGGCCGGCGTCACAACGAACGATGTCCAGCGACACGCGGTAATCCAGTGGCACGGATGCGGGGAACGGATCCACGAAGACCCGTTCGGTGCCCAGGCGCGGCGCGAGATTCTCCGCGAGCACCCTGGCCATGTTCGCATCGAGTGGCTCGGCCCAGCGGCTGTACTCGGAGAGACTGCGCTCGGACGCGCTCAATCGCCACACGAGCTGGGGGCGGTCGAGCAGCAACGGGAGCGCGACCGGGCCGATGCCCAGCGCCAACTGGTCGTTCGCAGCGGCTCGAGCGGCGGTGGTGGGCGGGTGCGGCGTGAGCACGTAGAAGCGGGAGGAGCGTGTGCTGCCGCAACCGGCGAGTGAGACCAGCAGCGCCAGGGCGGCGAGGCGGCCCAGGACGGGGAGGCGGTCAGCTTGCGAACGATGGGACATCAAGAGCCTCCGGTCGGCTTGCCCCGCAGCAGCGCTTCGGGGTGTCGTTCCAGGTAGTCGGTCAGCACGCGCAGCGCGCGCATGCTCGCGGCCAGTTCCTCGAGGGCGTTCCCCACGCGGTAGTTCAGCTCCGAGTCCTGGCTCGCCATCGCCCCGATGGAGGCGAGCGTGTCGCGCGCCTGGTCGAGCGCGCTCGTGGCCGCCTGCGCCGTGCCCTCCACGTCGTCGAGGGCCGCGGGCAGTCGATCATCGAGGGTCTGGGTGAGCGTGCGGACCTGATCCATCGAACTCCTGAGCGCGCTGAGCGTGTCGGCCACCTCGGGGGAGTTCACCATGTGCTCAATGCCCGCCACGGCCTTGCGGGCCTCGTCGATGAGCACCGGCAGGTCTTCGAGCGTGGCCGCAAACGTGGCGGCGGTGGAGGGGATCGTGGGGATCTCCGGGTGGGCCGCGGCGAACTCGGTGTACACGGCGGGTTTGTCCGGGTGGACCTGGAGGTCGACGAACAGGGCCCCGGTGAGGAAGCTCCCGGTCACCAGTTGAGCGCGCAGGCCGCGCTCGATGAGCGTGGCGAAGGTCTCGGTGGGATCGGCTTCCGGACGCCCCAGGTGTTTGACGCGTCCGGGCTGGATCATGATCGTCACCGCGAGTCGTGCCTGGAGCCCTTCGTTGTCGAACTCCAGGCCCACGTTGGTGACCTCACCGAGCTTGATGCCGCGGAACTCGACCGGCGCGCTGACCGAGAGTCCCCGGATCGACTCGCTGAAGTAGAGCGAGAAGGGCACGTTCTCGTCGAAGTCCTCCCGGCTTGCCTCCCGATTCGGGAAGAGCTGGAACTCGGTCCCGTTCGCCACCGGGTCTCCGTCCGAGTGACCGAAGGCGACGGCCCCCGTGAGCAGGCTGTCGAGGGCGTCGGCCGTCACGCGCAGGCCCTCGGCGCCGAACGAGACGTCCAGACCACTGGCATTCCAGAACTCGGTCTTGGAGCTGACGAGGTGTTCGAATCGTTCCTCGATGTAGATCCAGATCTGGAAGCCCAGCCCGTCCTCGTCGAGTTGGTGCTCTTCGACCTGCCCCACGTGCACTCCGCGGTACAGGACGCTGCATCCGACGCCGAGGTTCCCGAGGTCCGCTGCGTGCAGCTTCAGCTTGAGACCGGGCGCCTCGTACGGCGTGGCGGGAGGCAACTCGAGGCCCACGAAGGCGGATGCGAGGTCGCCTTCCTCGGACGGCTCGATGGAGATGTACGCACCCGAGACGAGGGTGCCGAGTCCGCTGATACCACCGCGCCCGATACGCGGGCGGACGACCCAGAAGCGGGTCGCGCTGCGCATGTACGGTTTGGCTCCCTGCGCCATCTCCACGGTGACGATGACGCCGCTGAGGTCGGGCTTGAAGGTGATCGTCTCGACCTCGCCGACCTCGACGTTCTTGAACTTGATCTTCGTCTTGCCGGCTTCCAGGTCGTCGGCGGTCTCGAACTCGATCGTGATCGTGGGGCCCTGCTCCATGATGGCCTCGTACCAGAGCCAGGCGCCGATCAACCCCGCCACGATGGGGATGATCCAGATGATCGAGACGCCGCGCTTGCGACGGATGACGACCTCGGGGAGATCGTCGGAGGTCGGTGTGCCGTCGGGTGACGGGGCGGATGAGGTCATCGCTGGAGTCCCTTCTGGTCCCAGATCAGGCGCGGGTCGAACGAGGAGGCGGCGACCATGGTCAGGATCACGACACCGGCGAAGGAGGTCGCGCCCGGTCCCGCGGAGATTGTCGCGATGGCGTCGAGCTTCACCAGGGCGATCAGGATCGAGATCATGAAGATGTCGAGCATCGACCAGCGGCCGACCAGCTCGATCATGCGGTACAGGCGGGTCCGATCGCGCGGGCGCCAGAGCGACTTGAAGTGCACGGAGAGCAGCAGGTACGCCAGGCCGAGCATCTTGAGCATCGGCACGGTGATGCTCGCGAACAGCACCAGGATGGCGACCGCCGGTTGCCCGGTGGCGAAGAGCACCTTGACCCCGCTCAGGATCGTGTCCGGCTCGGATGCTCCGAAGTACTCCACCGACATGACGGGCAGGACGTTCGCCGGGATGTACAGGATCATCGCGGCGATCAGCAGGCACCAGGTGCGCCTGATGCTGTCGGGCTTGCGCAGGTGGAGCGGGGCATCGCAGCGCGGGCAGTGAGCGACGAAACCGTCGGCGTGGTGCATGGCTCGGCTGACCTGCCCGCAGTCGTGGCAACTCGTCAGGCCCAGCTGAGCGGCCGACCTCATGATTCGAGGTCCGCTTCGCCCCAGATCAACGCGGAGTCGAAGGTCGAGCTGGCGGCGGTCGTGGTGATGATCAGGGCGGAGAACGCGAAGAACGCCGTGCCCAGGACGATCTCGGCCATCGACGAGAGCTTGATGATCGCGACGATCACGCCGAGCATGTACACCTCCATCATGCTCCAGGGGCCGAGCCAGCGGATCAGCTTGTAGGTCGGGACGATCTGCAGCGGGCGGCGGCCGAACTTGAGCGGCAGCAGGACGTAGAGCAGCCCGGCGATCTTCAGTGCCGGCGCGAGCATGCTGGCCAGGAAGACGAGCGCCGCCAGGGGCAGGTAGTCCTGTGCCAGCAGCTCCTGAACGCCACTGAAGATGACGTTCTGCTGGACCCGGCCGCCCATCTCGAAGGACATGAACGGCAGCGTGTTGGCGACGACGAACAACGCGGTGCTGGCCAGGGTCCAGGCCAGGGTGCGGTCCAGGCTGTCGCGGCGGTGACGATAGAGCACCGTTCCGCAGCGCGGGCAGTGCGCCCGCGTTCCGGGTGGCAGCGCGGCGCGACGCTGGAGCAGGTCGCATTCGTGGCACGCGATCAGGTGTGCTTCGGGGAGCGCGGGGTGCATGGTGCGGCCATCCTAGTCTCCGCGCCGAGGCGAGTCGAAGGCGCGGTCGCTCCCCGTGACAGGGCTTGGGGCATACTCTGCCCATGTCCGACGTCTCGCCACCGCCACCGCCGCTGCCGGCGCCCGAGGCCCTGGCGCTTGCCATGCGAGCGGATCGAGCGCGCCTGCATCGCGCGTTGCATCGCGTCGAACAGGCCCGGGCTGCAGGGCGGCCCCACGACCGCAACCTGCGCCGACTGGTGGACGAACTCGATCAATCCCGGCAGCGGCGCGCCGAGCGGGCGGCGCGCATGCCCCGTCCCAGCTTCCCCGCGGACCTGCCGATCGCGTCTCATCGCGCGGCGATCGCCGGAGCACTGGAGCGACACCAGGTCATCGTGGTGTGTGGCGAGACCGGCTCGGGCAAGTCGACCCAGTTGCCGAAGATCCTGCTCGAGATGGGGTACGGCGTGGACGGGCTGATCGGCCACACACAGCCGCGGCGCATCGCGGCCCGCTCCCTGGCCCGGCGCGTGGCCGAGGAGTTGGGCTCGCCGCTGGGCGCGGATGTCGGCTTCAAGGTGCGCTTCACCGACCGCACCGGCGCGGGCACCTTCGTGAAGTTCATGACCGACGGCGTGCTGTTGGCCGAGACCCGGCGGGATCGGGCGCTGGATGCCTACGACGCGATCATCTTGGACGAGGCCCACGAGCGGTCGCTCAACATCGACTTCCTGCTCGGCTACCTCAAGCGGCTCGTGTCGCGTCGGCCGGAACTGAGGTTGATCGTCACGTCCGCCACGATCGACCCCGAACGCTTCGCGCGACACTTCGCCCGGAGCGGGCAGCCCGCGCCGGTGATCGAGGTCTCGGGCCGCACCTATCCGGTGGACGTCGTCTACCGTCCCCCGCGCGCCGGGGACGGAGAGGAGGTGGACACCGGGCAGGAGGTCGTGACCGCGGTCGAGGAGGCCGTGCGCCGTGGGCCCGGAGATGCGCTGGTCTTCCTCCCGACCCAGCGCGACATCGGCGAGGTCGCCCGCCTGCTGCGTGGTCGTCGCCTGCCCGGGGGCAGTGCGGCAGTGCTGCCGTTGTATGCCCGCCTGCCCGAGGGTCAACAGCAACGCATCTTCCGCACCGGCGGTGGGCGGCGGATCGTGTTGGCCACCAACGTGGCGGAGTCGTCGGTCACCGTTCCGGGGATCCGTTACGTGATCGACGCCGGCACGGCGCGTGTGAGCCGCTACTCCGCGAGGGGCAGGATCCAGCGGCTGCCGGTGGAGGCGATCTCACGTGCCTCGGCTGATCAGCGCGCCGGCCGCTGCGGCCGCGTCGGGCCGGGGACGTGTTACCGGCTCTACGATCGCGCCGACTACGAGGCGCGTGAGGCCTTCACCCAGCCGGAGATCCAGCGCAGCAACCTCGCGGCCGTGGTGCTGCAGATGGCCTCGCTGCGCCTCGGGCGGGTGGAGGACTTCCCTTTCCTGGACCCGCCCAAGAAGGGCATGGTGCGCGACGGTCAGCGCACGCTGCGCGAGTTGGGCGCGCTCGACGAGAACGGTGCGCTCACCGACGTGGGGCGGCAGCTCGCGCGACTGCCGGTGGATCCGCGCATCGGCAGGATGATCCTGGCCAGCGTGGACGCAGGCTGCCTGGCGGACGTGCTCGTCATCGCTGCGGCGCTCGAGACCAACGATCCGCGCGAACGGCCGCCCGGGCGGGAGGAGGCGGCGGACCGGGCACACGCGGCGTTCGAGGACGGCGACAGCGACTTCGCCAGCTTCCTGTCCATGTGGGACTTCATGCACCAGCTCCGGGGGCCTGCGGCCGACGGTGAGCGGCTCTCACGACGCGAGCAGGCGCTGCGTCTCCAGGCCCGCTTCCTCAGCCCCAATCGCTGCCGTGAATGGGTCGACGTTCACCGCCAGCTGCGCGAACTCGTGGTCGAGGCGGGCTGGAAGCCGGCGGCACGTGGGGCGGATCGAGAGGCGGTCCATCGCGCGCTGCTGGCCGGGCTGCTCTCGCACCTGGCGGTGCGAACCGGCAAGTACGTCTACACGGGGGCGGACGGCAAGGAACTCTACGTGTGGCCCGGGTCGACACTGTTCGAGCGCAAGCCCAAGTGGATCGTGGCGGCGGAGATGGTCGAGACCGCGAAACGCTACGCGCGCGTCGTCGGCCGCATCGACCCGCGCGACGCCGAGCCCCTGGCGCCGCACCTCGTCGAGCGCAGCTACAAGGATCCTGAATGGGACCGGCCATCCGGCCGCGTGCTCGCCCACGAGAAGGTGAGCCTCTACGGGTTGCCCATCATCCCCCGGCGCAGGGCGCCGTTCGATGGAGTCGATCCCGTGCTGTCGCGCGAGCTGTTCATCCGTCACGGGTTGGTCGAGGGCCAGCTCGATACCAGCGCGCCGTTCCTGGCGCACAACATGTCGTTGGTCAACGAGGTCGCCGCGCTCGAGGCCAAGGCCCGGCGGCGCGACCTGCTCGCCGACCTCGAGACGCGCTACGACTTCTACGACCGTCGCCTGCCACCCGACGTGACTCACGCAGCGGCCCTCCATCGCTGGCGCAAGCTCGCCGAACGCCGCGATCCGGACGTGTTGTTCATGTCGCGCGGCGACCTGCTTCGCGGCGATGAGGCCGAGTTGGGCGCCACGATCGGTGTCGAGGCCTATCCGGATGGGCTCGAGTGGGGCGGCGGTGTGTTCCCCCTGCGCTACCGGCTCGCGCCCGGCGAGCCGAACGACGGGGTCACGCTCACGGTGTCGCTCGACGATCTCGACCGACTGGACGCCACGCGGCTCGAGTGGCTCGTGCCCGGGCAACTGCGGGAGAAGGTCGTGGCGCTGATCCGCTCGTTGCCCAAGCCGTTGCGTCGCAAGCTGGTGCCGGTTCCCGAGCGAGCGGATGAGGTCATGGCGACGATCCGCTTTGCGACCGGCTCGCTGCGCGCGGCGCTGGCCGAACTGCTCCAGCGGTACGCCGGTGAACCGGTCTCGCGCGATGCGTTCGAACTCGAGCGGCTGCCCGAGCACCTGCACATGCGCATCGAGGTCGTGGGCCGGGACGGCCGGGTGGTCGCGCACGGTCGCGACCTTGCGGCGTTGCGGGAGCAACTGGGCCGGGACACCCAGCAGATCGTGGAGGACGTCCCCGACCCGGCGTGGCACCGTGACGGGCTCACCACATGGGACTTCGGCTCACTGCCCGAGACCGTCAGATTGGAGCGCAACGGCCTCGTGGTGGAGGTCTACCCGGCCCTGGTCGATGCCACGGCCGCAGCCGGCAAGCCCTCGGTCTCGCTGCGATTGCGTCCGCGTCGCGAGCTGGCGAGGCGCGAGACGCGGCTCGGCATCCGCCGCCTGGTGAGTGTCGCCATCGCGGGGCGGGTGCTGCACCGGCTGCATCGTTGTGCTGGATGGGAGTCGATGGTGCTCCAGCACGCCACACTCGGGAGCACGGCGGAACTGGAGCAGCAGGTCGTGGCGCGCGTGGCCGAGCTGGCGTTCCTCGATGACGACCCGGTGCGCGATCAGGACTCGTTCCGCGCCCTGCTCGAGGTGGGGGAGCGACGCATGAGTGCCGTCTTCGACGATGTCGTCACGCGCTTCGCGGCCGTGCTCTCGGCCGTGCAGCGGGCGCGTCTCGTCTTGGACGAGGCCCGTGCCCGGGCGCCCCAGGCCGTCGCGCAGATCGATGGGCAGCTGGCCGCGCTGGCTTCGCCCGGCTGGCTGGTCTCCACGGCCTGGAACTGGCTCGCCCACGTGCCGCGCTACATGCGCGCGGTCGAGCGCCGGATCGAGCGGCTCGGCCTGCGCGGCTCATCCAAGGACGCCGAGTTGGTGGCTCAACTCGCGCCCCAACTCGCGCGTTGCCAGCAGTTGCAGCGCCTCGCGCTGGAGCGCGACCTGGTGTTGCCCGAGTTGGAGCAACTGCACTGGATGATCGAGGAGTACCGCGTCTCGATCTTCGCACAGGAACTGGGGACCGCTCTCAGGGTCTCGCCCAAACGACTCGACGAGCAGTTCCGGCGGGCTGAGCAGGCGCTCATCCGCGGCGGCGACTAGTAGCTGGCGCGCACTCGGACGTGGTCCACCGACGGGCGGAAGCTGTCGGGTCCGAAGGGGAAGTTGCTCGAGTCCACCCCGAGGTCGAACAGGACGCGGAAGCGCACCAGAGGGTAGCCGGCCAGGTCGTTCAGGTCGGACACCCAGTCCGTTGCCGTGGTGCTGTCGGGTACGCTCGATCCGGCGCGCACCGGGTAGGCACCCTGGAAGTCCAGCAGCACCGCAGCGTTCTGGGCGACCGCGTTCTGCAGCGAGAGCTCCAGCTCCGGAGCGTCGACCTTGATGTCGTTGAAGGGGACGTCGGCCGGTCCCAGCCCGAACAGGCCGGGGTCGGCGACGCCGGTCCCGGCGACCAGGTTGGCCGGCTTCACGGGGTGCGGGACCTCGGCGACCACACGGCTCTCCTTCTCGGCAGGGAAGGGGCCGGAGGACAGGTTGTGGGTCCCGTGCACGCCATCGAAGAAGGGCGGGGGCCGACCGATACCGTCGCGCATCCGGATCGCCACGGCGTTGAAGTCGAGCCAGCGGGAGACACCCTGACTTGCGGTGCCGAACTCGGCGGGTGCCAGGTTCGGCGGCACCACCGGGAGCCGGTCGAGGATGTTGGTGCGCGCGAAACGCTCGACGCCGTCCACGACCTCGGTGATCGGCGTTCCGTCGGGTTCGTTCAGGTAGATGCTCAGCGGGATGTCGTCGGCCGCGGTGTAGAGCGTGCCGGGGACTCCGGTGATCGGGTTGTTGAGCTCCTCGAACGTCTCGGGGTCCCAACCGGCGTAGGTCTTCATCACCTTCTGCGGCTGGGGCTCGCGCACCGCCGGTCGGCCGAAGTAGTCGGCGATCATGCGTGAGTCGCGTTGGAAACCGCTCGGGGCCACCTCGTCGCTGACCTGGATGATCGGGGGGAACGATCCGTTGAGCAGGTACCACTCCCGGAAGCGCGTGTTGAAGTCGGGCTCGCTGGTGTCGTACGAGAAGCCGCGGAAGTGGAGCATCTCGATGTAGCTCAAGCCCTGGGGCGGAGCGTTGGGATCTTCGAGCGGCGCGAAGCTGCCCGAGAAGGGGATCGGCGGGATCTTGATCGATTGCAGCGTGGAGAAGTCGAACGGGTGGTCGGCCTGGTCGAGACCGTTCCCGGTCCATGGCCCCTGCTTCAGGACGGCCCGCAGGCGGGCGAACAGGAAGGCGCCCTGCTCGACGAGGGGCAGGCCGTCGGCGCCGCCGGTCTGCAACTGGATCATGCCTATGCCGCCCTGGCCGCCGTCGCTGCGTGTCCAGTCGAAGGTGAACGCCGACTGGCTCAGGGTGTCGTTGGAGAGCGTGCGTGCGTCGAAGCCGAAGCCTCCGCTCACGTCGATCGATGCGCCCTGGTCACCGTCCGCGTCCATGTAGAACGGTTCCTGGTGACCGGGGTCGGCCTGGATGATGATGTCGCCCGCGGCCTGGAGCACCACGGCACCACCGCTGCCGCCGCCGCCGCCGCCGCTGTAGTTGCTGTTACCCACGACCTCGCCGCCGCGCCCGTTGCCGCCACCCGCGTCGATGTGGCCGGTGCGGCTGATCAGGATGCTGCCGAACGAGCGCATCTGGACCGCTCCGCCACCGCCACCACCGCCGCCGCCCTTGGCGTCCCACAGCGACGGGGCAAGCCGCAGCGAACCACTGGCCAGTGCCGGAAAGCAGGGGTTGCCACCGGGGTTGGGGATGGCGCCGAGCGCATTGGCGGCCCAGATGCCGTGACCCATGCTGTCGATGCGGGAGCCGCCGCCGCCGCCGCCCTGGCCTCCGATGACCTGCGTCAGTTCGCCACCGACGTAGTCGTTGAGCGGGTCGCCGTCCTGGAAGACGTCATCACCGGGTTCGGCGCCGGGCTGGAGCGGGCTGCCGGTGGCGTACACGCACTGCACGGGGTTGTTCGGCGTCGTGTTCTGACACTGATTCTCGTCGTTGCCGTAGAGCGCGAAGTTGCGCAAGTCGTCGGCCGGGCAGAAGGGCGACAGATCGGTGCTGGGGAACGAACTCGAGCTGTACACGCGATAGCGTCCGGCCCCTTCGTGCGACCGCAGCCCGCGTGAATAGAACGTCCCGCCACCGCCTCCGGGGGGGCGGTGCCATTCGTTGTTCGATGTGTTCGCGACGATGGGCAGCCCGAAGCCGGTGGGGTTGTAACCGAGGGTGCAGATCCCTCCATGGCCACCGATCGGCTCGAAGCGACCGCCGATGAAGCTCCCTTCGCTTCCGGAGCCGGGCCAGCCTGGCTGGGCCGGCGCGAGCGTCGACCCGATCACGGGGCCGAAGCCGCGCTCACCTGTCTCCGGCGTGGCGTACTGGTCGAGGCCGCCGCCCGTCGAGGGATTGAATACGCTGGGCTGACTGGCGCCGCCGCGTCCGCCGCCCGGGCCAGCGCTGCCGCCCGGCACGGGGATGAACCCGCTGTCGAAGGTGTCATCGCGTCCGCCGGCGCCACCGTCGAGAATGAGGAGGCCGTGGATCTCGATGCGCCGCGTCGCCGTGATGATCAGCGGGTTGTTGCCGCTCACGACCAGGCGCACGCCGGCGGGGATGATGAAGTCGCGGAAGCTGAAGCGCCCGCCGAAGACCGTGCGCGGCATGGTCACGCCGGGCGTCGCACCGTTGGGCAGCGGGAACTGCTGCGCATCGGTGTTCAGGAACACCGTCTCGAAGTTTGCCGCCGCGCTGCCCTGGGTTCCGCCTGACTTCAGGTACGCGATGCCGGGCAGGAAGTCCGGTGAGCTGAGGGGCAGGAAGTCGCCCAGTTCGGCCGTCTCGGTCACGCCGACCGTGGCGCGCAGGGAACCCGTCGTGAGCACACCTGCGATGGGCTCGGCCCACTGGGCCTGGGGCGTGGCACCGGCGGGCGCCGGGTCCTGGTACAGGCGGTCCTCGAAGTCTTCGAGG
>JAJDEQ010000157.1 GCA_029259695.1 Planctomycetota bacterium | reverse complement strand
CTGGTGCTCCAGGCCGGCGACGACTCGGTCGCCCTCGAGACGCTCTGACTCCAGAGCCGCTTCGGTAGACCACACGACTCGCCCGGGGGCCGCAAGGCTGTCGGGCGAGTCGTCGTTCGAAGCCTTGCCGCGGGTCCCGATCGGGATCGAGTGTCGCTGGGCCCGAGAGCCGCGCCGAGCCTGGAGTCGCGCGGGCTGAAATCGCGCGAGCCTAGAAGTCGTCGGGGACCTCGGGGCGCCCGTCGTTCGGCTCGTCGACGAACTCCAGGGCGCCGGCCATGGTGGTCAGTGTCTCGGCCGTCGTGCCGCAGCAGCCGCCGATGAAGCGCGCGCCGCGCAGGCGTGCCGCCCGGGCGAAGGCCGCCATCACGTGATCGTCCACCGGGTCGCCCGGTGCGCCGGTGGAGGGTTTGATCCAGCGCGGGACGACGTCGGTCGACATGGCCACGCGCAGCGCCTCGGCCGGTCCGCGACAGCAGTTGAGCCCGACCTCGACCTGCGCACCGCCGCGGGCGCGGATCAGGGCGATGATCTCCTTCACCCGCCGGTGGTCCTCGTGACCTCCATCGGTGGTCGTGGCGCACACCACGGCGGGCAGGCCCGCTCCCTGGGCTTCGGCCACTTCGATGGCGACCTCGGCGTCGCGCTGCGTGTTGCAGGCCTCGAACACGAGCAGGTCCACGCCCTCGTCGACCAGGGCGGCCACGACCCGATCGAGCTGAGGACCGTGGAAGGCGAGGTCGAAGGCCGCCAGCGCGCCGGCGACCCGGGCCTTGCCGCCCGCGGCTTCGCGCGCCAGGCGCACGGCCGTGCGCGCCGCCTCCAGGCGCTGGTCATCGACGCCCAGCAGGACGCCGAAGGTGTTGGTCAGCAGGATCTGCGCGCCCGCTGCGCGATGTTCGTCGTGCACCCGTCGCACGAGATCGGGAGCCTCGAGGTTCGCCATCACGGTGGCCATGTGGGCCGGCCAGCCCAGGCGAAAGAGCTCGGTCGCCATGGCGCCGTCGAGCAACACGGGCTGGCGGTGATCGAAGAGCTTGTCGAGTGCCGACTTCACGCGCTTTCCCCGGGAACCCGGTGGCCGATGGACCCATCTTCCACGTTCAGCATAGCGCGTTTCGACTGCGGTGCGTGGCCGCGCCTGACGACCGGTTGGCGGCACCACGCGCTGTGCTGCCCGAGTCGAACGGCCGGCGCCCGGCGACGAACGGGGCGCGGCTTGGTGACAACTTGGGCGGAGTCGGGCCGCGCACCAGGTGGGGGCCGACCGGTGACTCGCTCCGGCTCAGTTCATCCAGGCCGGCAGCGACGAGAGCTGCCCCAGGGCTGCGTCGATGGCGCCGAGCACGGACAGGTCGATCTCGATGCTGCGCCGGGCCTGCAGGTGCAGTTCGGCGCGGGCGTCGCCCCGACGTCCGAGCGCGTAGGCGGCCGCCGAGCGCACGCGATAGGACGGATCGTTGAGGCCTTCGCACAGCGCGCGGTGGATCACGTCGTCGTGCGAACCCGAGCGGCGCGAGAGCGTGTCCAGGGCCGCCGCGCGCACGCGACTCTCGGCGTGGGTGCGAGCCGCGGCCATCAGGAACGGCAGGCTGTGCTCGTCGTCGACCCGGCCGGCGAGGCGCACGATGGTGCGATCGAGGCGCCAGCGCGCCAGGGACGTCCGGTCGTAGACGTTGCGCAACTGGGTCAGGGCGCCGGGGGACTTGCGCGTCACGAGCGTCGTCAGGGCGGCGCCGACGACGGAGGCGTTCTCGTCCTCCAGGGCGTCGAAGATCGTGGGCAGCACCGCGCTGCCGCCGTGCCGGGCGAAGCCGCCGATGGCGCGCTCGCGCATGACCGGGTCCTCGTCCAGGGCCGCGCGCTCCAGGGCCGAGATCACGCGGGGGTCCTTGATGCGGATCAGGGCGTCGAGGGCGGCGTGGCGCACAGGGGCGAATTCGTCGCCGTTGGCGGCCTGGATCAGGGCCGGAATGCTCTCCTCGGACGGCCTCCACCCGGCCGCCAGGTCGAAGTGGACCATGGAGTGGGCCGCGAACCACTGGGCGGCCAGCAGCCGCGTGACCCCGTCCTCGGCGTCGAGCAGCTGGCTGCGCCACATGGACTCGTCCTGGCGCATGTCGAGCAGCATCGGCACCGCGGTGTCGGCGTCGAAGCGCACCCAGTCGAGCTTGCCGTTGCCGGTCAGGAACAGCCGCTCGGTCTGCTGCTCGAGTTGCAGACGCGCCCGTTGCACCGCGCCGCCCCGAGACCAGGCCACCGTCACCGGGATGTGGAACACGTCGCGCCAGCCATCGGCGGACTGGGTCTGTTCGACGATCAGCGTGGTCAGGTGCGACACCTCCCCGGTGAGCACCCGCACCGGCTCACCGTCGAGCGTCAGGGGCTGGTCCTGGACGATCGAGACCTTGAACTTGGGGAAGCCCGGTTCGTACAGCCACTCGTCGAAGAAGCGTGTGAGGTCGGTGTCGCCCGAGGCCTCGAGCGCGTGCTTCAGGTCGTCGGTGCGGACGACCGAGCCGCGGTGCTCCTCGACGTACTCGCGCAGGCCGCGGCGG
>JAJDEQ010000156.1 GCA_029259695.1 Planctomycetota bacterium | reverse complement strand
GACGAGACGACGATCGACGACATGCTCGAGCAGCTCGAGCGGCTGCTGCAGGGCGTCGTCGCCGATCCCGGGCAGCCGGTGTCGCAGGTGTCGTTGCTCGGGGACGACGAGCGTCGCCGCCTGCTGGCTGCATCGTCAGGGAGCGCGGGCCGCGTGCCCGCCGGGGCCTCGTTGCACGGCCTCGTCGCGGAGCAGTGTGCGCGCACACCCGATGCGGTCGCGGTGGTGTGTGGCAGCGAGACGCTGACCCATGCCGAACTCGATCAACGCGCCGGGCAACTCGCCGCCGAGCTGACGGCGCTCGGGGTGGGGCGCGGTGACCGGGTCGCGGTGTGTCTGCCCCGGGGCATCCCGTTGCTCGTCGGTCTGCTGGGCAGCCTGCGAGCCGGCGCCGCGTACGTGCCGCTCGATCCCACGTACCCGGCGGAACGCATCCGCTTCATCCTGGGCGATGCGGGAGTGGGCGCGCTGGTCGCGCAGCGCGATCTCGTCGACGGCCTGCCGCAACCCGGGCCCGACGTGCCGCTGCGGTGTCTCGACGCTGCGGGACGGGTGGACGCGGCGAGTGCCGCGAACACGAGCGCCGAAGACCCGCCGGTCGTCGGCCCCGATGATCTGGCCTACGTGATCTACACGTCGGGCTCGACGGGGCGGCCCAAGGGCGTGGAGATTCCGCACGGCGCCGTGGTGAACTTCCTGACGTCGATGGCTGCCGAGCCAGGTCTCGATGCGGACGACGTGCTCGTCTCGGTCACCACGCCTGCCTTCGACATCTCGGTGCTCGAACTCTTCGGCCCGTTGACGGTGGGCGCGCGCGTCGTCATCGCTGACCGGGAGGACACGCTCGACGGTAGCCGGCTGGGCACGCTGCTGACTCGGGCCGGTGCCACCGTGATGCAGGCCACGCCCACCACCTGGCGGCTGTTGATCGAGTCCGGCTGGTCGGGCGACCGGAATGTGCGCGCGCTCGTGGGCGGCGAAGCCTGGGGCTGGGACCTGGCCGGCGCGTTGCTCGAGCGCTGCGACAGCGTGTGGAACATGTACGGCCCGACGGAGACCACGGTGTGGTCGGCGGTGCGACGCATCGAGCGCGGTGACGGCGCCGTGCGCATCGGCGCGCCGATCGCCGAGACCACGCTGCTCGTGCTCGACGGACACGGCGGGCCGCTGCCCGTCGGCGTGCCCGGCGAACTCTTCATCGGCGGTGCCGGCCTGGCTCGCGGCTACCACGACCGGCCGGAGCTGACGGCCGAACGCTTCGTGCCGGACCCGTTCGTGTCCGCCGGGGCGGCGGCACGTGCGCGCTTGTATCGCACCGGCGACCGGGTGCGCCGTCGTCGCGACGGCACGCTCGAGTTCCTGGGGCGCCTCGATCAGCAGGTCAAGCTGCGCGGCTTCCGGATCGAGCTGGGCGAGATCGAGGCGTTGCTCGGCGGGCACCCGGCCGTGGCCGAAGTCGTCGTGGTGCTGCGCGATGATCGACCGGGCGATCCGCGCCTCGTCGCCTACCTCGTGGCGAGCGACGCCGAGCTCCCGCCGGTGGACGCACTGCACGACTTCCTGCGCGAACGCCTGCCCGAGTACATGTTGCCGTCCGCCTTCGTGCCGCTGCAGGCCTTGCCGCGCACGCCCAACGGCAAGCTGGACCGCCGGGCGTTGCCGGCGCCCGACACGCTGCCGGGCGAGCGGTCCGCGGACTGGGTGCCGCCGACCGGCGCCGTGCAGGAACAGCTCGCTCCGCTCTGGGGTGAGGTGTTGGGTGTCGAACGGGTTGGCGCCCGCGACGACTTCTTCCGTCTCGGCGGTCACTCGCTGCTGGCGACGCGCATGGTCAGCCGCATCCGCGATGCCTTCGGGGTGGAGCTGCCCCTGGCCGACGTGTTTGCCGCGCCGGTCCTGTTCGACCTGGCCGCGCGCATCGAGCGCCTGCAGGCCGGCGAGGCGAGGCCGGCTTCGCGACCGCTCGTCGCGGTGCCCCGCGATGGTGACCCGCTCGCGTCGTTCCAGCAGCGGCGCCTGTGGTTCCTCGCGCGCCTCGACCCGGACAACAGCGCCTACAACATGTCGATGGCCAGGCGGCTGCGCGGCCCGCTCGACGTGGACGCGCTGCGCTCCAGCCTGGAGCGGGTCGTCGCCCGTCACGAGGCGCTGCGCACGACGTTGGTCGACGGCGACGGTGATCCGCGGCAGCACATCGCCGCCGAGTTGCACGTCGCTCTGTCGATCGAGGATCTGGAGTCGTTGCCCGCAGCCAAGCGGGACGCCGCGGTGGCCGCGCGCATCGACGCCGAGGCGCGGCGGCCCTTCGACCTGGCAGCCGGGCCGCTGCTGCGCGCCGGGCTCCTGCGTGTCGGCGAGCAGGAGCACGTGCTGCTGATCAGCGTGCACCACGGCGTCTGCGACGCGTGGTCGCTGGAGGTGTTGTTCGGCGAGCTGGCGCAGTTGTACGCGGCGGAGCGGGAGGGCGGCACCGCGCTGCTGCCCGTGTTGCCCGTGCAGTACGCCGACTACGCCCACTGGCAGCGGGAGCAGTTCGCCGGCGAGTCGCTGGCGGCCGAGCTGTCCTGGTGGCGGCAGACGCTGGACGGCGCCGCGGAACTCGACCTGCCCACCGACCGGCCTCGTCCGCGGGTGCAGCGGCCGGTGGGCTCGAGCGTGACCGTGGACGTGGACCCCGAGACCACGCGCCGGTTGCGCGAACTCGGCAGCGGCGAGAACGCGTCGCTGTTCATGGTGCTGCTGGCGGCCTTCAAGGTGCTGCTGAAGCGCTCGTCGGGCTGCGATGATGTGGTCGTCGGCACGCCGATCTCCGGGCGCAACCACACCGAGGTCGAGCACCTGATCGGCTTCTTCGTCAACACGCTGGTGCTGCGCAACGACCTGTCCGGCGCGCCGACGTTCCGGGAACTCGTGCAGCGCGTGCGGCGCACGGCGCTGGAGGCCTTCGGTCACCAGGAGATTCCGTTCGAGAAGCTGGTCGAGGAGTTGCGGCCGGAGCGGGACCTGAGTCGCAATCCGCTCTTCGGCGTCTTCGTGAACATGATCGAGGTGGGGGACGACGGCGGCGTCGAACTGCCCGGGCTCACGGTGGAGTCGGCCGGTTCGTCGAGCGAGGCGGCCAAGTTCGACCTGACGCTGTACCTGTTCGTGCACGAGCACGAGCTGACCGTGCGCCTGAACTACAACACCGACCTGTTCGAGGCGGCGACGGCCGAAGCGATGCTGCGGTACTTCCGCACGCTGCTCGGGGCGATCGCCGGCGATGCGGACGCGCCGATCGACATGTTGCCGCTGCTCGACGACGATGAGCGCGCGCGCCTGGCGAGCCTGCGCAACGGGGACGTGGTCGAGCACGACTTCACGCCCTTCCCCGCCGAGGAGGTCGAGCAGTCCATCGGGCAACGCTTCGCACACCAGGTGGCCCGGGCACCCGACCAGGTCGCGGTGCAGACGGAGCAGGCGGCCTGGACCTACGCCGAACTCGACGGGCTGGCAGACCGCACCGCCCGCGCGCTGCTGGCTGCGGCGGGGCGCGACGAACCCCAGCGCGTGGCCCTCATGTTCGATCCCGGCGGCGCCATGCTGTCCGGGGTGCTGGGCGTGCTGCGCAGCGGGCACGCCTACGTGCCGCTCGACCCCGCCTATCCCGAAGCCTGGTTGGAGCACGTCCTGGGCGACACGGCGGTGGCGGCGATCGTCACCGAGAGTCGCCACGCCGAACTCGCCCGCCGGCTGGCGGGCACCACGCCGGTGATCGACATCGACGCGCTGGCCAAGGGGACGCGGGCCGCGGCCGACGAGCTGGCTCTCGGTTCGGGGACCGCGGACGACACGCTGCCGCTGCCCGACGTGGCCCCCGACGCGCTGGCCTACATCCGCTACACCTCCGGCTCGACGGGACAGCCCAAGGGTGTGATGCAGAGCCATCGGGGGCTGATGGGCCACATCGCGCCGTACACGAACAGCCTGCACGTCGGCGCGGACGACCGCCTGAGCCTGCTCTCGTCCTACACCTACGACGGCGGGTTGGTGGACGTCTACACCGCGCTGCTCAACGGCGCGACGCTGTGCCCGATCCCGCTGCGCGAGCGCACGCCCCGCCAGACCGTGGATGCGCTCGACGCGCTGGGCATCACGATCCTGCACGCCACGCCGTCCGCCTTCCGGCACGCGATGAGCGGGTTGTCGGAGGGGCGCACACTCGATGCGGTGCGACTCGTGGTGTTCGGCGGCGAGGAACCGCGGCCCGAGGACGTGCGGCTGTACCGCGAACACTTCGGCCGCCATTGCCGGTTGGTCAACGGCCTCGGTGCGACCGAGTCGTCGCAAGCGTTGCAGGGCTTTCTCGATCACGACACGCCGTTGGATCGGCAACGCGTGCCGGTCGGGTTGCCGATCGCCGGCACGGACGTCATGCTGCTCGACGACGACGGCCGCGAGGTCGAGCTGATCGGCGAGATCGGCATCCGCAGTGACCACGTGGCGCTGGGTTACTGGGGGCAACCCGAGCTGACGGCCGCGGTCTTCTCGTCGGGCCCGGTGGGCCGAGGACACGCGCGCCTGTATCGCAGCGGCGATCTGGGGCGACGCCTGCCCGACGGTCGCTTCGAGTGGTTGGGCCGCAAGGACGACCAGCTCAAGATCCGCGGCCACCGGGTGGAACCGGCCGAGGTCGCCGCCGTGCTGCGCGAGGTCACCGGTGCGCAACAGGCCGTGGTCGTGGCGCGTCGGGTCGCGGCGACGGGCGACGTCGCCACGGCGGATGGGGACGGCGCGGCCGGTGCCGACAGTGAGCTTCGGCTGGTGGGCTACGTCGCGCTCGGCGATGCGCCGAACGTCGATCTCGGGGGGCTGCGGGCTGAGCTGCGCACGCGCCTGCCCGAGCATATGTTGCCCGCGGTGATCGTGCCGCTCGATGCGTTGCCGGTCACACCGGCCGGCAAGCTCGATCGACGCGCGCTGCCCGACCCGGAGTGGACCGACGTGCCCCGCGGCGGGACCTTCGTACCTCCGCGAACCACCACCGAGGAGCAGCTTGCCGCAATCTACGGTGCCGTGCTCGGCGTCGATGCCGTGGGCACGGCCGACGGCTTCTTCGATCTGGGCGGCCACTCGCTGCTGGCGACGCAGGTCGTCAGCCGCGTACGCGATGCCTTCGACGTCGACCTGCCGCTGATCGACCTGTTCGAGCAGCCCGCGGTGGCCGAACTGGCGGCGCGGATCGAGGCGCTGCGGCGGGACACCGGCGCGCCGCGCGGCGCAGTCTTGGAGCGCGCACCGGCCGGTTCGGCGCCGGTGATGTCCACCGGGCAGCAGCGCTTCTGGTTCCTCGAGCAACTGCAGGCCGGCACGGCAGCTCTCAACCTGCACGCGGCCGTGCGCATGCGCGGCGCTCTCGACGGCAACGCGCTGCGCCGTGCGCTGGCTGAGATCGTGCGACGTCACGGAGTGCTGCGTACGGCGTTCCCGGTGGACGAGGAGGGCCAACCGCTGTGCGTGATCGGGGAGCCGGCTGCCTTCGACGTGCCCACGACCGATCTCGCCGTGCTCGACGACGAGCAGCGCGAGACGCGCCTGCAGCAGGTCGCCTCCGAGGAGTCCCGCACGCCGTTCGACATCGCCGCCGGGCCCGTCCTGCGCGCGCGCCTGGTGCGCCTGTCGGATGACGAGCACGTCTTCCTGCTGACCCTGCATCACATGGTGGGTGACGCCTGGTCGATGGGGATCCTGTGGCGCGAGATCGTGGCGCTGTACACGGCCTTCGCGGCTGGCTCCGGTTCGCCCCTGGCGGAGCTGCCGATCGCCTACAGCGACTACGCCCGCTGGCAGCGTGAGCAACTGAGCGACGAAGGTCTGGCCGAGCAGCTCGGCTACTGGTCGACGCAACTGGCCGGTGTCCCGCCGCTGCTCGAGCTGCCCACCGACCGGCCGCGTCCGGCGGTCGAGGCCTTCGACGGCGGGCGTTGCTCGCACATCGTGGGCCCCGAGCTGACCCGTGCACTGCGGTCGCTGGCGGCGCGCGAGGGGGCCACGCTGTTCATGTTGTTGCTGGCCGGCTTCAAGGTGCTGCTGCAACGCTACAGCTCGCAGTCCGACGTGGTGGTGGGCGTGCCGGTGGCCGGACGCACACGCGTCGAGACCGAGGACCTGGTGGGCTTGTTCGTCAACTCACTCGTGCTGCGCTCCGACCTGTCCGGTGACCCGTCCTTCAACGAGCTGCTGCAGCGTGTGCGCACCACGAGCCTGGATGCGTTCGCACACCAGGAGTTGCCCTTCGACCGGCTCGTGAGGGAGCTGCAGCCGCCGCGCGAGCTGAGCCACCACCCGCTGTTCCAGGTCATGTTCGTGCTGCAGAACGCGCCGCGCACCAACGTGTCGCTGCCGGGGCTGGAGCTGCAGCCCATGCGCACCGAGCGCACCACGTCGCAGTTCGACCTGACGCTCTTCGCCTGGGAGTCGGGCGACCAGTTGGCGCTGACGGCCGAGTACAAGAGCGGCCTGTTCGACAGCGACACGATCGAGGCGCTCCTGGCCCAGCTCGAGACGCTGCTCGGGGGCGTCGTGGCCGATCCGGCGGCGCCCATCTCGCGGCTGCCGTTGCTGGACGACGACCAGCGTCGGCGACTGCTCGATCAGAGCGGCACCCCGGCGACGGACGTGCCCGCAGAGACGCTGCACGGCCTGGTCCAGCGTCAGGCGGAGCGCACGCCCGACGCCGTGGCGGCAGAGTGCGCGGGTGCGCGCCTGACCTACGGCGAACTCGACCGGCGCGCGCGCGTCGTGGCACGACGGCTGACGGCGCGCGGCATCGGGCCCGGCGCCCGGGTGGGCCTGTGCGTCGAACGCGGCCTGGAGATGCTCGCCGGTCTGTTGGGCATCCTCGAGGCCGGCGCCGCCTACGTGCCGCTCGACCCGACGCACCCCGCCGAGCGCATCGGCTTCATCCTGGCCGATGCCCAGGTGCACGCCTTGCTGACGCAGTCCGAACTCGTGGCGCGTCTCGACGTCAGTGAGTTGCCCGTGTTGCTCATCGGGGACGGCGACGCAGCCGCGGCGGACGTCAACACCCCACGAGCCACGCCGGACGACCTCGCCTACGTGATCTACACCTCGGGCTCGACCGGTCGACCCAAGGGCGTGGAGATCACGCACCGGGCGGTCGTGAACTTCGTCACGGCGATGCAGAGCCGGCCCGGCATCGCGCCGACCGACGTGCTCGTGTCCGTGACCACGCTCGCGTTCGACATCGCGGTGCTCGAACTCTTCGGCCCGCTCAGTGTCGGTGCGCGCGTGCTGCTCGTGCCCGCCGAGGTGGCCGCCGACGGCCTGCGGCTGGAGTCGCTGCTGTCACGCTCGCGAGCCACCCTGATGCAGGCCACACCGGCCACCTGGCAGATGCTGGTCGAGGCGGGCTGGCCCGGCGACCGCCGGCTCAAGCTGCTGTGCGGCGGCGAGGCCTGGTCGCGGCGCCTG
>JAJDEQ010000155.1 GCA_029259695.1 Planctomycetota bacterium | reverse complement strand
TCACCAGCGTGCCTTCGTCCGGGTCGGTCCCGCCGATGCGCGCGAGGAGCGAGCGGGCGCGCGAGTCGGAGAAGCGCGCGCCGACGGTGACACGCACGTACACCGATCCGCCCTCGAGCAGACGTTCGAGCACCCGCGCCTTGCTGGGCGAGACGTTCAGGCCGAAGGCGGCACGTTCCTCGTCGTACGGCACGGCAGCGAAACGGATCGCGTCGGGGTGCTCGTCGGGCGCGTTGAACTCGCCCAGGTAGGACGAGATGACTCCCAGCGCTCCGCCTTGCCGGACGGCGCGTTCGAACAGGTCCTCGACCTTGCGCGTCCCGAACACGATCGTGCCGGCGTAGACCTCCGCCGGTTTGCCCAGTTCGTAGCGCGCCAGGGGTGCCAGCACGCCCTCGGGCGCGGTGGGGAACGAGTTGGGGCACAGGAAGGTGCGGTTCTGATCGCTGGGGTCGTCGAACTCGAGCAGCGCTCCGACCTTCGGGGACTCCACCTCGAGGCTGGCGCGCAGCGGGGTCCACGCCGGCTTGGGCGGCCCCAGGTCGATGAACTCGAGCGTGTCGCCGTCGATCGCCCGGCCTTCGGTGAAGCCGGCTCCCTTGAGCAGCATGAAGATGCTCTCCAGGGTCTGGTGGTATCCGTCGTTGCCTCGCAACCGGTAGAGCGGATCGATCGACTCGAGCAGGCCCATGGCCTCGTCCCAGTCGAACAGCTCCCCCACCGAGGCGATGGAGTCCTCGAGCGTGGTGTCGCTGGGCGGCGGTTCGGCCGCCTGGAGCGCCGACGCCATCGGTGCGCAGAACGTCACCAGCAGCGCGCATGACGAGGCCAGCAGCGCGCATGACGAGGCCAGCAGCGTGCATGACAGGATCGTGCCCGGACTGCGGTGACCGCGAGGACTAGAATGCTCGTCGAGCACGATGCGCTCGCCCCACAAGCCGTGTTCGTTCTTCTGCACCCGTTCATTCCTCCTCGAGAGCCGACCGATGGGAGAGCCGTCGCCCCCCCCCAAGCGCCGCCCACTCCGCTGGCTCGTCCGCCTCGCAGCCCTGCTGATCCTGCTCGTGGGGCTGCTCGTCGCGTTCGTTCCGACCATACTCTCGACGGACGGATTCAGGAACACGCTGGTGGACCGCGCCAACGGCAGCCTGGCCGGCACGGTGGAAATCGACACGTTGCGCTTCTCCTGGACCGAGGGCCAACGCATCCAGGGTCTGTCCGTTTGGCCGGGCCGCGCCGGTGAGGGCCAGCCCCTGCTGCGACTGCCCCAGGCCGAGTTCGCCATGTCCTTCGCGCCGCTCCTGTCGGGCAACCTCGACGTCCAGGCCGCCGTGGAGGGCTTCGCGGCACAACTCGTGCTGCACGCCGATGGCCGCACGAGCCTGGACGATCTGCTCGGCACGTCGCCGGAGGACCCCGCGGCCGACGAGTCGGATGACGAGCATTCCGATTCCGAACGCACCGACGGTCCCGCCACCATCGCGCCACTTCCGCTGCGTGCCGACATCGCGCTGCGCGGTGGTTCGGCGCTCGTCGTGGACGAGAAGCTGGGCATCACCACCGGGGTGGAGGGGCTGGCGGTCGACGTCACCAGCGCCGACTACGACGACCCGGTCGAACTGCTCGTGACGGGCGATACGGTCCTGGCCGACGAGCGCTTCCCATTCGAGTTGCGTGCCTCGGGACTGGGCGCCGACGAACCCGGCTGGAGCTTCTCGTTCCGCGCCGACGGCCTCTCACCCGGCTCGGCGACGCAACCGCTGCTCGCCGCCGTCTTCCCGCTGCTCGCCGGGGCCGACGAGGACGAGCCGGTGCGTATCGATGCCCCGCTGGACATCGACATCGAGCTGAACGGCAGCTCACTCCAGGAGCTGGCGGCCGGTGCACTCTCGGGTGTGAGTGGGCGGGTGTCGATCACGCTCGGCGACGGCAGGGTGCAGGGCGGCCTGCTCGGTTCGATCCAATCGGCACTGACCAGCCTGACCCAGGGCGGCGCCGGGCTGGCCGACACGGGCCTGGGGCCGCTGGACCTCGGCGCCCTGGGCGACCTGTCCGCCGCGCTCGAGGAGCGCGACCTGGAGCTCGACTTCCACGGCCTGGTGGGCGCCCTCTCCATCGGTGGAGGCCGCATCGAGATCGACCAGCTCGCGCTCACCGGCTCCGACGGCGAGAACCGGCCCCTGCCCATCGAGGGGCACGTTCAACTGGCCGGCACGCTGACCGACAGCACGCTGCACTACCGCATCCCGTGGGCCGGCCTGCTGCGCTCGGAGCGTGTGTCCGAGTACTTCGGCGACGCGGCCCTCGCCATCGAGGGGCCGCTCGGTGCCCCGCGCTTCGACCTCGGCCTGGACCTGCGCGGCGCGGCGGAAGACGCGGTCCAGCGCCGGCTGGACGGCGAACTCGACAAGCTGCAGGACAAGCTGGGCGAGAAGCTCGGACAGGACATCGACCTGCGCGGCATCACCGATCCAGGCAAGGCCGGAGAAACGCTGGGCGAGATCCTGGAGCAGCAGGCCGCCGCGGAACTCGGCGGCGAGTTGGACCTGTCACAACCCGACAAGGCCGCGCAGAGCCTGTTCGACGGCCTGCTCAAGAAGGCCGCCGAGAAGGAAGAGCAGGAGGCCGCGGAGAAGGCCGCCAAAGCAGCCAAGAAAGCGGCCAAGAAGGCGGCGGCTGAGTCGACCGAGAACACCCCGGCGGCCGCAGCGGAAGCGGACGGCGACGACGACGGCAAGCAGGGCGACAAGAAGAAGGGCAAGCAGGGCGGCAAGAAGAAGAAGGGCAAGCAGGACGCCGATGACGGTGCCGGCGACGCGGGCGACAGCCCGGACACCCCAAGCGGCGGGCATGCGTGACCGAACACGAGCCGATCCTCGCCATCGACTACGGGCGCGTGCGCCACGGGCTGGCGGTCACCGACGGGCTGGGCCTGGCCAGCCACCCGCTGCCCGCCCTGCAGCGCTCCACAGCAGCCCGTGACCTGGACGCGCTGCGGGAGATCGTGGCCAGCCGCGACGTGCGGCACCTGGTCGTCGGGCTGCCGCTGAACATGGACGGCAGCGAGGGGCCCATGGCGGCCGAGGTGCGACGCTTCGCGGATCAGCTCGCGGCCGCGCTGGAGCTCCCGCTCACGCTGGAGGACGAGCGCCTGTCGACCGATGAGGCGGAGGCGTTCCTGAAGCAGGCGGGGTTGCGGCCGAGTGAGCGCAAGAAGCTGCGGGACTCGGTGGCGGCGGCGGTGATCCTGCGCGGGGTTCTGGAGCGGGGGTGAGGGGCCTTGGGCTGCCGACGCCGATGGTCCAGGTGGGGAGCGTGGGGGGGCCGGCGATGTGCGTGTCGGCCGCGGGCGGAGAGGTGGTCGGGACGGAACCCTGGCGGGGGTGGTGGGTTCTGGGGGGGCCGTCGGCGGCTGACCAGCCCGGACGACTGGGCCCGGAGGGCGGGTCAGGCGGACTGGCGGCTTGGGCGGAAGCGGCGGCTGAAGGTGATCGCCACCACGAGGCTGCCGATCACCATGAAGGAGATGCCGGCGGTCGCGCCCTTGAGCAGGGGCAGGTCGATGCTCGCCACGGTCTGCTGGACGAGCAGGGCGTCATTCGGCACCTCGTTGAAGGTGCTCATGGCCCAGGCGGGGACTGCAAAAACGAGCAGTAGCGCGGCCATCAGGAATGAGAAACGTGCGAGAGGTGCACCGTTCACGGTGTGGAGCCCGGTTGTCGCGTCTGGAGGCGAAGGAGAATCAGTGGATTTCGACGTCTTCGACCGAGCGTCCCGATTGGCCCGGAGAAGGATGCCCTGCGTCGAGGCTCGCTGGAACCTATCCCTGATCCCGCGACGCGTCAAGTGCGACAACAGCGCCACTGACGCTTTCGACAGACCACCACGAGAACCCATTCCAGGCCCCTTCGACCGCCGTCGCCTGGCAGCTGAAAAGCGTTTCCACGGGCCCCCCCGCCAAGCCTTCCTGTCGGAGCCTCAGCGGCAGGGAAAGAGCGGAATCCCGAGTGGCCAGTAAGCCGGGTTTTGTCCCAGCCCGCGAGGGCTGGTGACGACCATTTCTCTAGGGCCGCCGTCGCCGACGGCCTCGAACGCCCTACCCGGTGGTCAGGCGACGCGGGCCGCGTCATCCCACCCTATTTGGACTTTCTCCCGGTGAGGTTTACCTAGCCGGAACGGTCACCCGCCCCGCTGGTGCGCTCTTACCGCACCCTTTCACCCTTACCGCGGCGCGTCCGAAGGCGCCCCACGGCGGTCTACTCTCTGCTGCACTGGCTCTGGCCTTGCGGCCGGTGGGAGTTACCCACCACCGTGCCCTTTGGAGCCCGGACTTTCCTCCCCCTCCCACCTCTCGGTGGAAAGCGGCGGCCGTCTCGGCTGCTCGGGATCCCGCTGATTTCAAAGAAGGTCGTGAGGCCGAGGCCTCTCCGGCATGATAGCCGCTCGCGGCGCGGCCGGCGGCCGCCCCCACGGCGCGATCACCGGCCCCCCCCGGCGAACCGCGAGGCGATCAGCGTGAGGAGGATCCAGCTTGGAATTCGTCTACGTCGTCAAGCGCTACGACCTGTTCGACCTGAGCTTCCCCCACGGCTTCGTGGGCAGCGGCGACCACGCCACCCAGGTCGCCACCTGGAGCGAGCGCATCCGCGCCAAGGGCTTCTTCGTGGAGCGCCGCTGGGCCGAGCAGGACTCCTCGTTCAAGCAGGTCATCCCCTACAACCTGATGACTCACGGCGGTGAGGTGCTGTTGTTGCGGCGCCTCGCCAGCGGCGGCGAATCCCGGCTGCACGGCAAGCTGTCGATCGGCGTGGGCGGGCACATCAATCCCGTCGACGGTGACGACGGCTCCCCCGGCGCGGGCGACGAGGACGTGCTCGACGCCGGCTGCCGCCGCGAGCTCGAGGAAGAGCTGCACATCGACGACCCCTACGAGCTGCAACCGGTCGGCGTGATCAACGACGAGTCGGGTGACGTGGGCTCGGTGCACTTCGGTCTGGTGAACGTCGCCCGCTGTTCCACGCCGGCCGTGACCGTGCGCGAGACCGACATGCTCGAGGGCAACTTCGTGACCCTCGACGCTCTCGACGAGCTGCTGGCCGCCGAGCCGGCCCGCTTCGAGACCTGGTCGGCGCTGATCATCCCGCACCTGCGGGGATTGCTCTGAGGGCCAGCGAGCCTCGCTGAGACGTCTGCCACCGGACGGCACTCGTGAGCGTGGTCAGCCCGACGCGCCACGGTCCCGGGCAGACTCCGGGCACAGCAGCACTCAGCGGTCGCCGATGTAGCCGAGCTGGCGCAGTTCCTCGAGCAGGTCGTCGTCCATGCTCACGTCGCCGTCGCCGGGGGTGGGCTCGACCTCCGGGTGCAGGCGGATGAACTCGGCCAACAGCGCGCGCATGCGCTCGGCCCGGTCCGGATCGGCATCCGCCAGGTTGTTCTGCTCACGCGGATCGTCGCCCAGCGCGAAGAGCTGCACGGGCGGGCCGTCGGCGAACCCGAGGAAGTGCTCGTCGGCGGCGTCTCCATCGGGCGTCGGCCCACCTGGATGGGCTTCGTAGACCGGGTCCCCGAAGGGAATCCGCGGCGGTGTCTCCATGCTGGCGGAGGCGGGCTGATCCGGGTCCTGCACGATCAGCTTCCAGCCATCGAAGTGCAGCGCCTGCAAGCCGTCGAGCTGGCGACTGACGCGCGGCCGGGCCGCGGGCAGGGCAGCACGCAGCGAGCGTCCGGACAGGCGCTCGGGGACGGGCAGGCCGGCCACGTCGAGGATCGTCGGCACGATGTCGAGCGTGGACGCGGGCAGTGCGTGGCGCGCCGGCTCGCCGTCGGGGTAGCGCACGATCAACGGCACGCGCAGCACCTCGTCGTAGAGCGAGTAGCCGTGGTTCATCTTGCCGTGCTCGAAGAACTCCTCTCCGTGGTCGGAGGTGATCACGACCATGTAGGGCTCGTCGACGAAGACCTCGTCCAGCCCGGCCAGCAGGTCGCGCAACAACACGTCGAGACGGGCGATGCCGGCGTCGTACAAGCGCAGCGCATAGGCCCGATCGGCCTCGTCGAGCTCGAGTTCACCCTTCAGGTAGGGGTGGATCACGTTGTCGTAGCTCACTTCCTGCCCGGCGAAGGGCCCGTCGTAGGGCGCCTCCGGGTCGGCGAACAACTCGTCGTAGGTGTAGGGCGCGTGCACCACGTAGGTCTGGACGAACAGGAACAACGGGCGCGCGCTGCGCCGGCGCCCGAGCGTGGTGACCAGCTCCTCCCAGCCCAGGTCCTCGTTGACGTCGTAGACCTCGCGGCTGTAGTCGAACACGTCGAAGCCGCGATCGAAGCCGAAGGCGGGCGACAGGAAACCCGAGTTGGAGATGGCGGCGGTCTCGTAGCCGGCCGCGCGCAGGAAGACGGCGACCGATGGTGTGGCGCGGCTGAGCTTGGAGGGGAACTCGAGCACCGCGTGCTGTTGCACTGCCAGGCCGGTGACGATCGAGGCGGTGGCGGGCAGGGTCCAGCTCGAGGCCGACGTGGCGTCGGCGTACAGCACCGCCTGCTCGGCCGCCCACGCATCCAGGTGCGGTGACGTGTCGCGCTCGCAACCGTACAGGCCCAGGCGGTCGGCGCGCAGGGTGTCGATGTCGATCAGCACGACGTGCGGCCGGGCCGGTGCGGCGTCCACCGGGCCGTCGAGTTGCAGCCCCGACCACAGGCCGTAGTCGAAGTCCCCGTCGCCCGCCGGCCCCGGCTCGCTGACCAGGTAGAGGGCGACGTCGGTCCCGAGCCAACCCGACAGGTCGGCGGCGTCCTGCACCCAGGCCTCGGCGGTGGTCACGTGCCGCTGCCAGACGCGCGTGCGTTCGCCGCCCGCCGCCTGCACCTCGATGGCGAAGGTGACGCCGTCCCCGAGGCCGGAGCCCGGGTCCAGCCGGCCGTCGGTCACGAGCACCGCATGATCCAGGACACCCACGGCGAACCGCAGCGTGTCGGCAGCCAGCGGCCCGGCCTCGAAACGCAACTCGCTCGGCGCCGCTCCCAGCAGGGCCGGACGGCTGACCTCGCCCAGCGTGACCCGGCGGCGGAGCCAGTCGGCGCCGGGGCGCGTGCCGGCCCCTGCCCCCGTCCCGACTCCCCACTCGAGCCGCGCGAGTTCGCCGCGCTGCTCGGGACACGGCGTCACCGCGACCTCGCCCGGTGCCTCGGGTGCGAACACGAGCAGGTCGGTCGTCCCCGCCGGCCAGAAGAACGCGGTCCCGGTCTCCTCTTCCCACCACTGGCTGTCGGCCAGACGGCGGCCGTCCTTGCTCGTCCGTTCGAAGGGCGCCACCTCGCGACCGCGATGGGTGAGCGTGTAGCAGGACGTGAGCCCGTCCTGGGCGGAGGGCAACACACCTCGCCAGCGGAAGGCGTCACGGTCGCGCAGGAAGTGCCGGAACGTCTCGGGCACCGGGCCGCCGCCCAGCCAGTCGTCGGCGGTGATCGTGAAGCCGGTGAAGTCGGCGCGCCCGTCCAGGACGGCGCGCACGTCGGCGGGCAGGTTGCTCGCGGGCCACGCCGTCAGCGTGACGCGCTCGAGGTGGTCGAGCACGGAGGCACCCGGCACGAGCTTCGCGGACGTGTCCCCGGCGCTGTCGCCACACGCGGCGAGGGTGACCAGCAGCAGCAACGCCGCGACCCCGGCGACGGCCACCGTCGCGCGCATCGGATCAGGAGCAAGGAGGTCGTCGGCAGACACGCGTCGGGCACCCGAGGGGAAGATCGATCAGCCTACTCGGTCGACCGCCGTCGGGCACGTCCGGCCGCGGGCCGAGACGGGGAGCACCGCATCGGAGCGCAGGCGCTCGCGTCCGCCGGCGCACGGGACCTCGACCGGGCTCCAGTAGGATAGGCTGGTCCCGCCGTGTCACCGGGCCCCGCCGCACCCAGGCCGGAGATGCGCCCGCACGCCGGCCCGCGCATCGGCCGGACGACCGGAGGGCGACCACCGGGCCCCGAGGGAGAACGCCGCCGTTGAGGATCCGTCGCGCAGCCCTGGTGGCCATCGCCGTCGCGTCGTTCCTGAGCGTTGCGGCCGCCGTCCGTGCGATCACCCCGCGCCCCGAGGCTTTCGGCATCTCGCAGAAGCTGGCGCACTTCGAGCGCCACGGCGCCGACTACGACGCGATCTTCCTCGGGACCAGCCTCGTGCAACGGGCCTTCGACCCGCGCGTGACCGATGCCCACCTGGCCCGGCTCGGCGTGCCCCTGCGCACGTTCAACTTCGGCGAGCCCGCGCTGACCGGGTTCTCCCTCGATCACCAGCTACGTGAAGTGCTCGCCATGCAAGGCGTGGCCCTGGACTACGTCTTCATCGAGCCGGTGCCCTGGCCCACGCGGCAGGCGGTCGGCAACAACTTCACCGTGCGCATGGTCAACTGGCACTCGCTGCGCCAGACGCTCGCAGCCTTGCGCGCCACCCTGAGCCAGGACGAGCCCTGGGCCGTGCGCTGGCGTCGCGTGCAGTTGCACTGCCAGGCGTTCTGCTGGCGGCTGTGCAGCTACGGCCAAGGGGAGCGCATCGTGCGACACCTGATCGGCGCGCCGCTCGACCTGCCCGCGCTGCAACCCGAGGACCTCGAGCGGCGCCACGGCTACCAGCCGCTCGCCGACCGACTGGAGTGGGACCCCCTGGTGCAGCAGCGGCGACAGGCGTTCGTGTCGCACCCGGAGCAGTTCGCGAAACACATCGACGAACTCGGGGCGCTGGAGCTCGACCCGGAACGGCTGGCGCTGTTCTGGATTCCCGGCCTGAACGACCAGATCGCGCTGGTGCGGACAGCGGGTGCCGAGCCCATCTACGTCGTGCCCCCCGGCAGCCGTGATGGTCCCGTCGCACGCCACCTCGCCGAGCTCGGCGTGATCCCCACGCTGCTCGACTTCAGCGACCCCGACGAACATCCGGCGCTGGCGCTCGCCGAACACTACTTCGACCTGACACACCTCAACCAGGACGGCGCCCGGGAGTTCAGCACGCTCTTCGCCGAGGCCGTGGCGGCCTCGATCCAGGCACGGGAGCGGCACTGAGTCGTGACGACGACCGCCCGCGACACGCCGCCCCCGCCACCCTGGTCGATCGTCCTCTGGGACTTCGGCGACACGCTCGTGGACGAACGCTGGATGCTCCAGGCGCCCCCCGCTCTGCCCCGCTGGACGGAGGTCTGGGACGCCGTCGTCAACCGCGACCTGGCCCCCGCCTGGTACCGGGGTGACCTGCGCGAACGGGACGTCGCCGCCGCCGTCGCCGAGCGACTGCCGATGACGACGGACGACGCCGTCGCACACATGCGGCGGTGCTGCACGCAGCTACGCTTCCTGGACGCGCCGTGGGCCGCGGCGAGGCGCCGCGATCGACGCCAGGCCCTGGTGACGATCAACCCCGACAGCTTCTCCCGCCACGTCGTGCCCCACGCACGGCTGCACGACACGTTCGAGCTGATCGTCACGTCGTGGGAAGAACGGACGCTCGACAAGACCGTGCTGTGCGAGCGGGCGCTGCAGCGCCTCGGCCCGGGCCTCGAGACGGCGGACGCGTTGCTCGTCGACAACCGTGTCGAACACGTCGACTCGTGGCGCTCCCGAGGTGGCCACGCCTTCCTGTTCGACGGCGAGACGCGCTTTGAAGCCGAACTCGCACCGCTGTTGCGGCGCTGATCGAAGGCTGCTGGTCCCTCCCCGACGCAGCCCTTAGGCTGTCCCGCACATGACCCGGGACGAAGGCATCTACCCCGCCGACACGCGCGTGACGCTGGCCGAAGCGCCGGGCCTGCGCGTGCGCCTGCTCGCACTCGACGCGGGCCAGTGCGTGCCCTGGCACTATCACACCCGGATCACCGACACGTTCTTCTGCATGCAAGGGCCGATGCAGATCCTGACGCGCAACCCGGACGCCACCCACGTGCTGCAACCGGGCGAGACCCTCGCCGTGCCGCCGGACACGCCCCACTACGTCAGCGGCGAGGACGGTGGCCCCTGCCGCTTCATGATCGTGCAGGGCGTCGGCGAGTACGACTACGTCCCCGTTGAGGAGTGAGCCCACGGCGTCTGCCGATCGCGGTGACCTGCCTCGCCGCCGGGCAGGCGCAGTGGGCTCAGCCGGGTCCCCCCGAGGGCCCCGGAGCCGGCCCGTCCGGGTCGGAATCGCCCTGATCCCCCTCGGCATCGAGGAGAGCGTCGAAGGTCCGCTCCAGGTCGACCGCCGCGGCGCGCAGGTCGTCGAGCCGGTCGTCATCCGCGAGGGCGCAGACGACGATCGGCCGCGGCGGCCCCACCTCGTCCTCCCCGCTGCCGAGAATGAAGAACGCTTCCCAGAGCGCCTGGGCGACGCTGTCGCACTCCTCGTCCCACGTCGTGATGAAATCACCACGCGCCCGTGAGTCCCGACGGATGACCGTCCTCTCGACCCACTCCTCGTCGAACCAGTCGTCCCCCACCGAACTCCCCGGGCCCGCACAGTGGACCGCCCGGGCTCCCGCATCGACCGCTGATGCGACGAAGCGCTCGAAGCCGGGGTCGCCCACCGCCTGTTCGTCCATGAGAACCAGCAGGCGGAAGGGGCGACCACCGTTCACCTCGCGCGGTAGGGCACCCCACGCGTCGAGCTCCTCGAGGAGCAACTCGCAGTCCAGATAGCTACCGAGTCGGATCGCCATGACTCACTGTATTGTTCACGAAACGTCTTCGCCTTTGACAGGCTTGTAGGGGACCCCGCCTCGGGTTCGTGAGATGAGTTGGTGACGTTGGAGTGTGTCGAGGATGGCGGCGCGCTCGGCACGGCGTCGAACACAGGCGTCGTGTGATGACCGTCAAGGAACGCACGACTGACGACGTCGGCGTTTGAGCGTCGAGCACCGTGGCAGCCGCCGGGCGGAGTGCCGACGAATCAGCCCGGTTCCCCTTCGGTGTCGGCGAGCTCCGCCGCGGCGGCGCGCACCGCCTCGGACGCCCGCACCACGGGCGGTCCTCCGTAGCGGGACGCCACGAGATCATCGAGGAGTTCGGCGGCGCGCAGCGCCGTCGCACGACCGACGCCCACCGCTTCGAGACGCTGCGCGAGGTGCGGGTCCACGACCGCAGACGTCGCGCAACCGATTCGCCGGGCCAGCCGGATGACGAGGGTCTTCTCGGGATCGTCGTCCGTGTCGAGCTCCGACCCCACCACCGGGCGCAGGGCGGGTGCGACGGACTCCCCGCGAGCGCGCGACGACTCGCCCCGGCTCACGTCGGCCCTCTCCCGGCGGGCCGCGGCGAGACGCCAACCGAGCCACGCCACGAGCAGCCAGGGCAGGACGAGGAGCGGCAGGAGCCAGCGCGGCGGCCGGCTGCCGCGCACACGCTCCGCGCGCTCACCCGGCGCGGCCTTCTCCGCTTCATCGCCCGGCGGTGCGGCCGCCGAGAAGAGGGCCGGCAGCTCGGTCCCGGGCGGCGCGCGACGCACGTCCAGGGAGAGGGCCTGGGTGGCCGCGGAGCGGTACCGGGTGGGCGGCCCCGGGTCCAGGAACGGCACAGAGAGCGAGGGCACCTGGCGCACGTCGGTCCCGAGGGGCGCCAGGTCGTAGATGACCCTGCGGCGGCCGCTCGCCGCCTCGTCGAGGCGCCCATAGACGTGGAAGCGGTCGAGGGCGTCGAGGGCGGGGGCGTCGAACAGGTCGAGGTTGCCGGTTCCCTCGACCTCGAGCGACAACTTCAGACTCTCGCCGAGAGTGATGGTCGACCGGTCGAGCGTCGCGCGCACCGAGAAGCGACCCACCGCTCCACCGAAGTCGGGCGGACGTCCCTCCTGCGGAAGGGCCTGCACCACGACGGTGACGGGCGCACTGCTCGCCTCCCCTGCGTAGCGATCCACCGGCACCCGACCGTGGACGAAGTCGTCGCGGAAGTCGGTGGCGTAGGCGAATCGCACCCGGGCCTCGGGGATGATGAGGTTCCCCGGGTCCTGGGCCAGGAACGTCCGCTCGAGAACCAGCACCGTGAAAGGTCGTCCCTCCACGAGCCGATCCTCCGACGGCACGATCGCCACCACGTCGTCGTCGAGAGCGAAGCTGAGCGGCACCCCGCCGGTGCCATCGACGCCGACCGCCGGGAGCGGAGACGCCCGGTGGCCGGTCCCATCGGCCGCCCAGGCCCCGGGCAACTCCTCGAGCCATGGTGCGAGCAGTTGCAGCGGCACGTCGAGATGCCTGCGGAACAACTGCACGCCCCGGGATGCGAAGAACTCCCGGTCGAAGCCAACGAGCACGCGCACCCGTACGGGTTGCTCCACGAACCAGTCCGCGTGATCGGGCACGACCTCCACGAAGACGCGCGCGGGATCCGGCTCACCGGGCGCGGGCTCCTCCTGGGCGCAGACCGCACTCGCCCACAACCCCAGGACGCCCAGGACGGCCAGCGACATCTGCCGCAGCGCGGCCTCCCACGAGCCGTGCCCGTGTGCTCGTCCGATCGCCGTCACCAGTCCTGCTCCACGTCAGCGCGCTCGGCACCGCGACGCACACGCCGTAGGCTGCGCTTCTCCTGTTCCTTGGCCGCCAACTTGTCGAGCAGCGCGAGCACCCGCTCACGAGAAAGCTCCGACTCCAGGGGATCCAGGGCGGCGTCGGGCGGATCGGCTTCCTCGGACGCGGGCGGCGGCAGATCCGGAGGATCGGGATCGTCCTCGCTCGGAGGCTGCTCTGCTTCCCGCTCGGCCTTGCGACGCTCCAACTCGGCGAGCTTCTCCAGGGCGCGCTCGGCGTTGCGGCGCGCGGCGGGCCAGTCCCGACGGGATGCCGCCGCTCGCTGCCAGGCATCCCCCGCACGACGAACGAGGTCGATGGCCCGGTCGAAGGCCGGCGGCCCGGCCTCGGGCAGGGCGGTGAAGGCCTCGGCCCGGCCGGCGCGCAACCAGGCCACGTTGCCGCGGATGAAGTCGTGTCGAGCTGCGAACGGCGCGCCACCGACGCGGGCGGCATGCGCGGCCGCCTGTTCGCTGCGCATCAGTTCACCGACCCTCAGGGCGGCCAGTGCCACGGCGTCGTGGAGCTCGGGAGCGGCGCCGTCTCCGGCGGCGGCGAGTGCCTGTTCGAACGTGGAGAGGGCGTCCGCGAAGCGTTCCTCGGCGTAGGCCCGGTGACCGTCGTCGATGTCATCCACGGCCGCGACACCAAACAGCAGGAGCACGAGTGGCAGGGTCCTCACGTCGTCCCCCTCACGATGAGTGGGTCGTGCGCTCCCGCGCGCCGGCGATCGCCCAGGGCGACCTGCGCCAGCCACAACAGCAGGGCGCAAGACAGCGGCCATTGGTAGCGATTGCTGCGCCGGCGGTCTTCGTCCGCGGCCAGGACCCTGTCGGCCATCGGGAGGACGCGTTCGTCGTAGAGCGTCGCGAGGGGGCGATCTGTCCGGGATGCGTCGACGAAGGTGCCACCCGTCGCCGCGGCGATGGCGGCCAGGTCGGACGGGCGCATGGCCGAGACGACGTCGGCCCCGCTCCGGTCGCGCAGGAACGTCGCCCCCCCGGGTCCGGTCACGGGCACCTTGCTGCCCGCAGTGGAGCCCACGCCCACCGCGTGCACAGGGATGCGGCGTTCGGCGCACAGCGCGGCCGCACGCAGCCCGCGCTGTCGGTGATCCTCACCGTCGGTGACCAGCATGACCACCGCGTGCTCACCAGATCCGGCGAGAGCCTCGACCGCGCGCTCCAGGGCGTCACCGAGGTCGGTGCCGCCGACGGGCGCACTCAACTCGTCCACCGTGGCCAGGAGCTCGAGGAACGAGTTCGTGTCCCGGGTGAGGGGCGACACGAGCCGCGCTCCGCCCGCGAACGCCACCAGCCCGAGCCGGTCGTTCCGGGCGTGTTCGGCCAGATCGACCACCGCGGCCCGGGCGAACTCGAGCCGATCGGGAGCCAGGTCCCGTGCGCGCATGGAGCGGGACACGTCGAGGCACACGAGCAGGTCGACGCCGCGCTGCTCCACGACGACCACGTCCTCCCCCCAACTCGGCTGGGCCACCGCGAGCAGCGCGCAGGTCAGCCCGGCCACGCCCAGGCGACGTTGCCACCGACGACGGGACGACGACAACTCGCGCCCGAGCACAGGGGCCCGTCGACCCACGATCGCCCGCAGGGCGCGAGCGCGGGCCCGATGCCGCGACCACCACCCGAACCAGACGATCGGGACGACCAGCAGACCCGCGAGGGCAGTGGGCCACAGGAAGACCTCGCTCACGGCAGGATCCCCCACACGGTCGCCCCGAGCACGCCGGCGAACAAGACGACGACGAGGGCGGCGAGGAGGAACGGCGCGAAGCGCTCCTCGACCTGGTAGCGCACCTCCCCCACGGGCGCCGTCTCGAGCGCCGCGATGCGTTCGTAGACGGCGCTCACGGCACCGGCGTCGCGCGCCTCGAAGAACACCCCGCCGGTTCGTTCGGCCAGACGTCGCACCTGACGGGTGTCGATGGGCTCCCAGCCTCCGGCGACGACAGGGCGCCCGATGCCGGCGGCGATGGTGTAGACGCGGACACCGAACTCCGCGCACAACTGGGCCGCGTGGAGCGGAGCGATCTCGCCGGGCGTATGGCGGCTGGCGACGTTCTCCTCGCCGTCAGTGAGCAACACGACGACGGGCGAAGTGCCCGCGGCGGCACCGAGGATCTGGGCGGCGCGGGCGACGGCCGTGCCGATGCCCGTGGCGTCCTCGGGCCCTTCGTTCTCCACCGTGGTGACACTCGCCAGCACATCGGCGAGAGCGCCGTGGTCGAGAGTGAGCGGACAGCGCACGTCGGGGTAGCGGGCGAAGGTGAGCAGACCGATGCGATCGTGAGGGCGCTCCGCCGCGAAGCGCGCCGCGGCGTCGCGGGCCAGGTCGAGCCGCGTGCGCTGCGGATCGAGGTCTCGCGCCTCCATGGACGACGACACGTCGAGACAGAGGATGATGTCGATGCCCTCGGTCTCCGGCGGCAGGAGGCGCTGGTACACGGGGCGCGCGAGGGCGATCACGGCGAGGAGCAAGCCGACGACCTGCAAACCGAGGGGCACCCATGCCGTGCGCGTGCGCCACGAGGAGGAGGACGGGCCGGCCAGCAGCGGGGCCGGGGCGAAGGGCACGGCCGGCGCGCCGCGCATGCGCCCTGCGACGAGCGCCAAAGGCACGAGGAGCCCGAGCCACAACAGGGTCGGGTCGCGCAGGCTCAGGTCGCTCACGAGGCCGGCGCTCACCACGGGTCTCCGGTGACGACGTCCTCGATCGCATCGACGAGTCGTTGGCGCACCGTCGCGCTCGAGCGACCGCACCCGAACTTCACGCCGTCGCAATGGGCCATCATCTCGCCCAAGGCCTCCCACTGTCCGGCCGGCAACAGTCCGCCGTCGAGGGCGGCGGCCAGGTATTCGTCGGGGGTCATGGCCGGGGCGGGGAGCCCGAACCGCCCTTCGAGCGCCACGCGCACGACGTCGGTGGCCTCGCCGTAGTACGCCTGCAGCTCGTCCCGATCGGACGGCTGGGCGCCGCGCAGAGCGCTCAGTCGTCCCAGCGCCCGCTCCTGGGCCGTGGCGCCGCGTCTGCCCACGGGCACGTCCGCTCTCGAGCGCCGACGGGCCACAGCGGCGAGGGCGGCGACCGCGGCGACGGCCGCAACGAGGACGGCCGAGCCGCTGGTCCACCATGGGCGGGCAATGCGCAGGGGCCCCTCCGGCAGCTCCGCCACGCCAGGGTCCCCGGCGGGCAAGGACGACTCGACATGCAACACGAGGTCGTCGCCCGTGGCGTGGCGCCAGGCTCCTCCGGTGACGGGACGCGCGCGCAGGAACGGTGCGGGGACGACGAGTTCACCCAGAGCGAAGGCGTGGGCCTCGTAACGCCGCACGTCCTCCACGCGACCGTCCCGCTCGCGTCGTTCCTCGTCCACGAGACGCACGACGAGGGGCGGCAGAGGCTGATCGCTCCACGGCTCGGGCGCGAGGCCGGTGCTCCACGCACGCACGACCGTGAGGGGGAAGCCGCGGCCGAAGGACACCGGGGCGTCCGGCACCGCCACCTGTACAGCGAGGACCTCGTCGGCGGCAGCGACCGGCCCGGCAACCCACAGGAACGCGACGAACAGGACGCCGCGGACCCCGAGACAAACGGACGCTCCCCCGCGTGCGGTCGCGCCGCTCACCGGTGGGCGCTCCGCCGCCGCTCGCGCATGCGAAAGAAGCGTGTGATCGGACGCCCGATGACGTGGCGCTCACGCCGGCGTGGGATCGCGACGTCCATGCGGTCCACACCCGCCCGGCGTAGCACCCGTTCGGTCCGCTCGCGCCACGCTTGCACACGCTCGGCGTAGGCGTCGCGCACGCACGGGCTGCTCCAGTCCACCAGCCGCTCGCTCCCGTCCTCGGGGTCGCGCACGCGCACGAGTCCTCCTCCCGGGGCAGGGAGTTCAGGCGGGGCGAGTTCCGGAGACAGGAGGCGCACGGCGACGACGTCGTGACGGCGGGCGGCGACGCTGAGAGCACCCCCCCAGCCGCCCGACAGGAAGTCGGAGATGACGAACACCACGGCGTGGCGGCGCACTACGCGCGACACGAGTTCGAGGGCGGTACGGGCATCAGTGCCCGGCCGGCTCGCCGGGAGCGCCAGGCAGTCCCGCACGATGCGCAGCATGTGGGCGCTGCCCTTGCGGGGAGGGACGTACTTGTCCACGCCGTCGCTGAACGCGATCAGCCCGACCCGGTCGTTGTTCTTCACCGCGGACAGTGCCAGGCACGCACACACCCGCGCCGCCGTCTGCCGCGCCGACCACACGCCCCAGCCCCCGCCCATGGAGGCCGAGAGGTCCAGCACGAACATCACCGTGAGTTCGCGCTCGTCCACGTAGGTCTTGACGTACGGGCGACCCAGCCGCGCGGTGACGTTCCAGTCGACCGCCCGCGGATCGTCGCCCTCCACGTACTCGCGCACCTCGTCGAACTCGAGCCCGGCGCCGCGGAAGACCGAGTGGTAGTTGCCGGCCATCACGGCCGTCACCAGCCGACTGCTCTGCACCTCGATGCGACGCACCTCGTCCAGGAGTTGCGCCAGCCCGACCTCGTGTTCGTCCGTCACGCCGCGCCGGCCTACGGCACCGGCACCGTGTCGAACACCCGCCCGATCACGTGCTCGGAGGTCAGCCCCTCGGCCTCGGCCTCGTAGGTCGTGATGACACGGTGGCGCAGCACGTCCATGCCCACCGCCTTCACGTCCTGCGGGGTCACGAAGCCGCGCCCGCGCAGGAAGGCCCGGGCCCGCGCCGCCTGGGTCATCGCGATCGAGGCCCGGGGCGAGGCGCCGTACAGCACCAGGGGCGCCAGGTCGGCCAGCCCGGCGTGGTCCGGCTCGCGCGTGGCGAACACCAGGTCGACCACGTAGCGGCGCAGCTTCTCGTCGACGTACACGTGGTCCAGCAGCGCACGCGCCGCGAGCACCTGGTCGGGCGAGGCCACGGTGGAGACCTGCGGCCGGGCGCGGGTGGTCGCCATGCGCTCGATGATCGCGTCTTCCTCTTCCCGCGTGGGGTACTGCACCACGACCTTGAGCATGAAGCGATCGACCTGGGCCTCGGGCAGCGGGTAGGTGCCCTCCAGTTCGACCGGGTTCTGCGTGGCCAGCACCAGGAAGGGATCGGGCAACGGGCGGGTCTCGCCGGCGAGCGTGACCTGTCGCTCCTGCATCGCCTCCAGCAGCGCCGACTGCACCTTGGCCGGTGCGCGGTTGATCTCGTCGGCCAGCAGGAAGTTGCCGAAGACCGGACCCTGGTGCACGGTCCAGTCGCCGCTCTTGGGGTTGTAGACCTGGGTGCCCAGCAGATCCGACGGCAGCAGGTCGGGCGTGAACTGGATGCGCCGGAACGTCCCGCCCAGCGCGGTGGCCAGGGACTCCACGGCGAGTGACTTGGCCAGTCCGGGCACGCCCTCGAGCAGCACGTGGCCGTCGGCCAGCAGGCCGATCAGCATGCCGTCGATCAGGGCGCGCTGGCCCACGATCACACCCTCGACCTCATCGATCACGGCCTGCAGGAAGGCGCTCTCGTCCCGGATGCGTTCGGCGACGGCTTGCACTTCGTTCACGGGTGGAGTTCCGGGGGTCACAGGGGCGGAGAATACCAAGGCCCGCCCCAGGAACGTCCCGGACGCGCCCCGAGGGGAGCCACGTTGCACGACAACGCGCCCTGTGTCCTCGCTCGCGCCGCGTTGCCGAGCGGCTGTGCTGTCGAGCGCCAGGGCCGAGCGCTGAGTCGAGCCCATCGCCACGTTGACGGCGTCGCCACGCCCCCCTAACGTCGAAGCCTCGCCAGGCGAACGCTGAGCTGCCCACATGAACCGCCCCCTCTTCCCCACCGCGCTGCACCCCTTCCTCGGCGCTCTGCTGATGCTCGCCCTGGCCCCCCCCGCGCTGCAGGCGCAGGGCCCCACGGGCGGCTTGTCGCGCGAACAGATGTGGCCCGCCCCGACCGCCGAGGACTGGGCCAAGCCGTGCCTGGTCACCTGGCAGCGCACCTACGAGGACGCCCAGGCCGTGTCGCGCGAGACGGGCAAGCCGATCCTGCTGTGCGTCAACATGGACGGCGAGATCGCCAGCGAGCACTACGCCGGCATCCGCTATCGCCAGCCCGAGATCGCCACGCTGTACGAGCCCTACGTGACGGTCATCGCGTCGGTGTACCGGCACAACCCGCGCGACTACGACGAGGCCGGCAAGCGCATCCTGTGCCCGCGCTTCGGCAGCGTGACCTGCGGCGAACACATCGCCATCGAGCCCGGGCTGTACGAGGAATTCTTCGAGGGCCGGCGCATCGCCCCGCGTCACATCGGCGTCGAACTCGACGGCGAGGAGATGTACGACGTCTACTACGCGTGGGACACCGACACGATCTTCAACGCCCTGCGCGACGGCATCGCCGACCGGCCCGACACGCCGACCAACGTGGTGCGCGGCGACCGCCCCATCACCGAGCGCGTGGCCAGCCGCGACGTACGCGACCGCACCGCCGTCGAGGCCGCCTACGACGACGGCGACGCAGAGCTCCGTCGCGCCCTGTTGGCAGCGGCCCTGGAAGCCGGCGACGACGCGCCGCTCGACATGCTGCGGCTGGCGGTCTTCGGCTTCGACACCGAGATGTCGGCGCTCGCGCGCCAGGCGTTGGCCCGGTCGTCCACGCCGGAGTCGGTGGACCTGATCGCCGAGTCCTTGCGCGTCCCGATGGCCGACGGGGAGCGCGACGCGCTGATCGGCGCCCTGGAACGCCTGGGCAGTGCCTCCCCCCGGGCGCGCACGCTCTCGGTGGTGCACACCGGCCTCGCTCGGCGCTCGAAGGACGTGGACGTCGAGAACTGGGCACGCGCGCTGCAGTACGCCGCGGCCGCGTCACCCGACGGGGTCGTCACCGCCCCCGAGGCGACCCTCGATGCCGAAGTGGTCACCGCGCGCCTCGAACGCCAGGACGAGGTGCTGCAAGGCGACGACGCCGCCGGACGCCTCGATCTCGCCGAAGCCTTCCTGGTCCAGGCCTACGAACAGTTCGCGGACGACGAGGAGTACGCCCGCTACCTGTTCATGGATGCGCAGCGCGCGGCGCTGGAAGCCGAGCAACGCGGCGCCGACGGCTGGCGCGTGGACGCGGTCGTCTCCATCGCCGCGTACTACCTCGACGAGAAGCCCACGGCCTACGCCCGCGCCGAATCGGCCGTGGCCAGCGGCATCCCCGACGACGCCGACGACTGGAACTCCATGGCCGTGCTGGCGATCTTCGCCCAGGCGCGCCACGAGGCGATCTCGGCCGCGGTGCGCGAGAAGCGCGACTGGCCCAGCGAGTGGCTGACCGACGTGCACGCCGCCTGCTCGGTCCTGGCCCGCCACCCCTTCGGCCGCGACGAACACGTCGTGGCCCACTACGACTTCCTGCGTTCGCTGGGCGGCACGGGCCAGGCCGCGCGCGTGCTCGACGAGGGCCTGGCGCGTTTCCCCGACTCGGGCGAGTTGCACGCGCGCCTGCGCGGACGCATCCTCTCCGAGCAAGGCATCGACGGGTTGGAACCGGCCTACGAGCGCATGCTGGCCCGGGACGACGCGTCGCCCGGCCTGTCATGGTTCGCCGGTCAGGCCGCGCTGGTGACGGCCGAGTTCCGCCGCCGGGGCGGGAACGACGCCGCCGCGCGCGCCGCCTACGACCGCGCCATCGCCCACTACGAACGAGACGCCGCGCTGCACCCCGAGCAGCGCTTCCAGACCGAGTTCCAGATCGCCGTGGCGCTCGGCGGCCGCGCGCGCATCGCCTACGAAGCGGGCGACGACGACGGCGCCGTGGCCGACCTCGTGGCGTCGATCGCGCGCCGTCCGGAAGCGGCCGACGCCCTCGACGGCCTGAACATCTCGGCCGTCGACACGGCCAAGATGGTGCGTGCGCGGCTGGCCGGCGGCGACCGCGAGGAGCTCGCCGCCCAGTTGAACGCCGCCCTCGACAGCCTCGACCCGGCCCAGCTGCGACTGCCCGCCTACGAGAACGACCCGCAGGGCGGCGGGCCCTCACCCGACGCACGCCGCGCCGCCGGCCGCCGTCGGCGCAGCCCGTAGGTCGTGGCGGACGCCCCCCTGCTCGACGCAGCCGCGCTCGACGACCTCGTCGAAGCCTGGGAGACCAACCAGCGCATCCACCTGCTGCTGCTGGACGACATCTCCGACGAAGGGCTCGCCGCGACCCTCTCGACCCGCGGCGGCCGCGACGTGGCGCGCCAGTTCGCGCACGTGCACACCCAGCGCGTCCGCTGGCTCGCCGCCAAGGGGGCCGGCGACCTGGCCGACGGCCTGCGCAAGTTCGAGAGCAAGGAGCAACCGACGCGGGCCGAACTGATCGAGGCCATGAACGCGTCCGCTGCCACCCTGTCGATCTTCTTCCGCGACGTCGGCACGGGCAGCCGCCCGTTGCGCGGCCAGAAGAAGGGCCCGCTGGTGTCCCTCGCCTACTTCGTGGCCCACGAGAGTCACCACCGCGGCGGCATCCTGCTCACCCTGAAGCAGTGCGGCCACAAGCTCGACAAGGACCTGGCCTACGGCATCTGGGACTGGCACCGGCACTGATGGCGGGCCGTCGCGTTTCGAACGCCGGAGCCGGCGCCACGTCCGGGGGGAGGAGCAGCCCGTGAGCAGCCACGACATCCGAATCGTCGTCGATGACGAGCCACCGAGTGAGGACGTCACCGCCCTCGAACAGGGCGTGCGCGTGTTCAACGAGGCGGAGCTGGGGCCGGGCGGGTCTCGACACCTGACGGTCTTCGCCCGCGACGAGTCGGACGCGCTCGTCGGCGGCGTGGCCGGGCGTACGATCTACGACTGGTTCCTGATCCACGTTGTCTGGATCGCCGAGCCGCAGCGGGGCCAGGGGTTGGGGCGGCGGCTCATGCAGCGGGCGGAGGACGTCGCGAGGGAGCGCGGCTGCGCCGGCGCGCAGGTCGATACCCTCTCGTTCCAGGCGCCCGGCTTCTACCAGCGCCTGGGTTTCGAGATCATCGGCCATGTGCCCGACTTCCCGGCCGGCCACAGCCGCTACTTCCTCGCGCGGCGCTACGACGGCAAGTCGTTGCGCGACGCCGGTTCCCCTGCCCCTCCGTGACGAGCACCTGCAGCCGCGCGCGCCGCGTACCAGACGACCGAGAGGTTCGACGACCATGACCAACACGGACAACGACCGCCGCATCGACTACGTGGAGTTCGGCACCGACGACGTCGAGGCGGTGAAGGCCTTCTACGCCGGCGCGTTCGGCTGGACCTTCACCGACTTCGGTCCTGAATACACCAGCTTCGAGGACGGACGCCTCGCCGGTGGCTTCACCAAGGTCGACAAGGTCACCGCCGGCGGACCGCTGGTCGTGGTCTTCGCCGTCGACCTGGAGGCTGCCGCGGAGAAGGTGCGCGCGAGCGGCGGGCGCATCACCGTCGAACCCTTCGCCTTCCCCGGGGGGCGCCGCTTCCACTTCCACGACCCGGCCGGCAACGAGCTCGCCGTGTGGTCGGAGACGTGAAGTCCGTCGGCGCCCTGCTGCTGCTCGGGGCTGCGGCCTTCTGCGGCTTCGGCCTGGCGGCCACTTACGAGCCGATGGACGACCCGCTGCCCTGGCGCATCGGCTACGGCGCCGGCGCATTCGTGTGCGCTGCGGCCGCGCTGCGCGTCCTGCGGGGACGATCCTCGGCTGACTCCATCTGATATCCTCCCGCGCGGAGAGCAGACCGTCAGGCGGAGCTGCTGAGCAAGGGGTCGGGTGTCGCGACTGTCAAGTCGCGCAGGAGGAGGAACGCATGGAGTTCATCGCAGAGCTGTGGTTGCCGATCGTCGTGTCGGCGGCGTTCGTGTTCGTGGTGAGCTCGGTGATCCACATGGCCCTGCCGATACACAAGAGCGACCACAAGAAGCTGGATGGCGAAGACGCCGTGCGCGATGCGTTGCGCGCGCAGGGCAACCCCGCGGGGCAGTACATGTTCCCGAGCGCCGACTCCATGAAGGAGTGCGGCACGCCCGAGATGCAGGCCAAGTTCAACGAGGGCCCGGTCGGCATCATGACCATCCTGCCCAACGGCACCCCGGCCATGGGCGGCATGCTGCTCCAGTGGTTCGCCTTCTCGCTGGTGATCAGCACCTTCGCCGCGTACGTGGCCTGGTTCGCCCTGGGGCCCGGCGGCGCCGAGGCCTTCCGGCTCACGGGGACCGTCGCCGTGCTCGGCTACAGCACGAGCTCCGTGCACAACTCGATCTGGAAGGGCCTGAGCTGGGGCATCACCTTCAAGTTCGTGATCGACGGCTTGATCTACGGACTCACCACCGGCGCGACGTTCGCCTGGCTGTGGCCCGCCGTCGCCTGACGCCACCGCTGCCCGACACCACCGCTGCCTGACACTGCCCTGATCCCGACACCAGGCGACTCGGCTCGGACCGACCATGGCGAAGGAGTCGACCGCACACCGCGGCGCGCCCCGCACGGGCGCCGGTCGGCAACGCACGGCTAGCCCAGGTCGATGCCGAGTTCGGCCAGGGCGGCCTCGGCCGCCGGCGCCCAACCGCGGTTGGCGATCGGGCTCGCGGGACTCGGATGGGGCATGCGCCCGAAGGCCACGTCGTGCTCCGCGAGCACGTCCCGGGCGCGCTTCTCGGCGAAGGCGCCGATGCCGATCACCATGCGCGGCTGCATCTGCTGCACCACGGCCTCGAGCAGGTCGTTGCACAGCGCGAACAGCGGGTCCCGCTCCGCGGCGGGCAGCTTGTCGGGCGTGATGTTGCGCCCCGACTCGGCCATGAACGCCAGCGGGCAGTAGTTGTGCACGAAGAAGCGGCGGAAGAAACGCTTCGGCGTTCCGAAGCGTTCCTGCGCCCAGCCCCACAAGCGCTTACCGCTCACCTCGCTGCGCGTGCACTCGAAACCCAGGATCGGCCGCTTGGGATGCTCGCGCTTCGGCTTGCCCACCGGCCCCTCGATCCCGAGCCAGTCGCGGGCCAGTTCGATCTCACCGAACGGCACCCCCGTCTGCACCATGCCGTACGGCCCCGGGTTCATGCCCAGCAGCACGATCTCCCGCCGGCCGTCGCCGTACTGCTCCAGATACCGCGCGTGGGTCGCCCACGCGTACTCGAGCGGGTTGTAGACGTACGCGACCGGGTCGGCGAACCGCAACCTGCGGCAACCGCGCACGATCTCCTTGCTGGCAGCGAGCACACTCATGCCCACGGTGTACGCATCCCCGTGCTCCAGGCCAACCGCGGAGTCGCCGGGACCTGCGCGCGGCGGTGCAGCGAACCGGGCCGACGATCCGATCCTGCTAAGCTGACCCGATGGAATCGATCTGGCACGCAACGCCCGCAGGAACTCCCGCCGACCCGGCCGACGAAGGCTTCGTGCACGCGTCGTTCACCGGGCAACTGGCCGAGACGCTGCGCCTGCACTACGCGGCCCACGACAGCCTCGTGCTGCTGCGCCTCGACCCCGCCCGGCTCGGCGAGCGCCTGGTGATCGAGCCCTCGCGCGGCGGCCAGCAGTTCCCGCACATCTACGGCGAGGTGACCGCGGACGACGTGGTGGAGCGGGCCGCGGTACGTCGCGGTGCCGACGGTGCCTTCGACCTGGGCGGCGTCATCGACCGGCCCTGAAGCAGCCCCCCCGCGGGCTGCTAGCCCGGACTTCTCACCAGCTTCGTCGCGAGGATGCGACTGGTGCTGGAGGGCAAGGAGCATCGTCGCTTTCGGCGCGGAGGCGGGGTGACACCCCGTCGAGCACCGAAAGTGTCGATCGACGCAGCCCTGCAGCGCCAGGCGTGGCCGCAGCAGGAGCTGGTGAGGAATCCGGGCTAGAATCGGCACTGTGATCAACTGGATCGTCGCCGGTTCCAACGTCTTCTGCGCCATCGTGTGCATCGCCCTGTCGATCCCGCTGCTGCGCGGCCGGGTGAAGATGAACAGTTGGTACGGCGTGCGCTTCGCCAAGTCATTCGAGTCGGACGAGGCCTGGTACGACATCAACCGCTTCGGCGCGCAGCGCATGATCCTGTGGTCGGTGGTGATCGCAGCCATCGGCGTGGGTTGCCTGTTCGTGGACTTCACCGGCCGCGAGTGGCTGGTCGTGCTCTTCGCCTGCGCGCCCATGCTCTACCTGGTCAGCGCGATCGAGTCCTACCGCTACGCGCAGCGCCGATGAGCACGACGAACGCGGGCAAGACACCCGTGCCCGGCAAGGGGCGCGCGCAGTGGGACTTCGGCGCCTGGTTCGGCAGTCAGTTCGGCCTGACGGCCTGGCTGGCCCTGGCGGCGGCGACCTTCGCGGCCGATCGCCAGTGGCTCGTGGCGGGCGTCGGCGGCGGCGTGTTCGTCGTGCTCGCGGCGCTGGCGTACGCGCTGTGGGCGAGACGTGATCGCGTCGCGCCCTACGTCGCCCTGCAGTCGTCGCTCGTCGCCGTGGGCCTGGGCGCCACGCTGTTCTTCGCCGTCATCCGCCGAGACGGCGACACGAGCGACATGCAGGGCTGGATCGGTCGTTCGGGCGAGCCGTCCTACGGCTGGCTGCTGATCTTCCCGTTGATGCTGATCCTGTTCCACGTCCTGGAGCGGCGCGGGCCATCACCCCGCCCCGGCGCCGACGACGAGCGCGACGCAGCCTGATCCGGCACACGGGGACGACAAAAAGCGACCCGCCACCGGCCCCCACCGGCAACGGGTCGCATCCGTGAATTCGCCGCTGTCGTCGCGAGCCCCCGCGTTGAGCGGCGTACCACATCTTCAGGTCATCGAGACTGCCCGGGACGCCTCGACCGGGGCCGGCTGAGACGTGACCGCAGAGGAGCGCAGTCGCCCGCACAGCCTTCCGATCGTGCCCGTTGCCCTGAGGCGTCCAACCGGACTCGACGGGATCGACGCTAACACGGAAAGCCGAACCCGGGGCCGCTGCACGCATGCAAACACGGTGTCGCGCAATGCCCACCCTGGTCGACACGAACCAGCTGTGGCTCGCGCCACGACAACCGGTGCACACGAACCGTTTTCCCCCGTTGGGAGACACCACCGGTTGGAGAACATCCCCTCTTGGGAGACATCGCGGCAGCGAGTGCAAGTGATCGTGCGGAGCGCGACCCACTCCCGCGATCGGGCGCCGCGCCTCAGTAGGCGGGCTGCGCCGGGAAGGCCATGCAGGCTTCCTTGCCCTGGATGAAGATGCGCCGGCCGCCGAAGAAGATGCGCTTGCTCAGGTCGCTGCCGTAGACGTGCAGCGAGACGGCGCGCTTGTCGCCGATGTTGCGCACGCGGTGGATCTCGGTCGAGGCCACGAGATTGTCGCCCGTCGAGAACGCGGCCAGGCGATCGCGCGTCCCCTCCTTGAGGTGGATCACGCCGCGCTCGTCGTCGAGATCCGCGATCTCGTAGTTGGTCACCTCGAGTTCGCCCTGCAGCACGCCGAAGACGCACCACGTGTCGTGATCGTGGATCGGCGTGAAGGCGCCCGACTCCCACAGCAGCACGACGATGGTGAAGCCGAACTCCTCGTCGGTCACGACCTGGTGCCGCCGGTAGGCGCCGCGCAGACGCTTGTCGGCATCCGACTCGAGCCACATGGCGTCGAGGTCGAGGCCCTTCGACACGGCGGCGGTGATCGCCTCGTGACCGCAGCGCATGCGGTCGGCGAAGCTCATGTCCTGGGCGCACGCCTCCCGAAGAGAGGCGGCCACGGCATCCGTGAGGGTCAGTGCGGTTCGCGGCGACATCCGGGCAGCTTATCATGCGATCCTGGAGCCCGGACCCCGGCGATCGACCGCTGGAAGCGGGGGCCGGGAGCCGACAAACAGGTCCGCCGCCAGTGGACGGGCGCAGCCACCGCCGTACGATTCCGGACTCGCTTCCCCAGCATCCCGCGCCCATGACACCGCCCTCATCCCGCTCGCCGCACGGCCACTGGCCCGACCGCCGCAACGACCGCCGCAACGGCTGCCGCGCGGGCCGCCGCGCGGGCCGCCGCGCGGGCCGCACGGGCCACACTGGCCACACTGGCCACACCGGCGGCACCGGCGGCACCGGCCGCGCCGGCCGCGCCGGCGCCGACGAGGGCGGCCGGCGACACGTCCTCCGGGCGCGTGCTCGCGGTCTGTCACGCGCGCTGATCTGGGCCCTCGCGCTCGGGCTGCCCATCGGCTGCGGCGACCCGTCCCCACCGCCGCCCGCACAGCCCGGCCTGCTGCAGCGCGTGGCGCTCGAGCCAGTGACCCCACGGACCGACCGCAGTCCACCGCAACAGCTCGCCGCGGTGGACCTGGTGGAACTGCGCGGCAGCCTGACCATCGACGCGCCGGCGCAGGGCTTCGCCGTGCCCGAGGTCATCGAAGCCATGCTCGCCCCGGGTCCGCGGGACGGCCCCGCTCCCACGCTCAAGGCCGACCTCACCGGCGACGACGCCGAGCGCGCCATGCTCTTCCTCGCTTCGGGACGTGCCAACCGGCCGCTGCGTGTCGCCTGGCCCATGACCGGCGACCTGGCGACGTTCAACCAGGTGCACGCCGTGGCGTGGTTCTCCGGTCAGGGCGGCCTGATCGCCGAGTTCCTCAAGGACGGCGAGGTCCTGGGCGTGACCGGCTCGGAACCCATCGGCATCCACGGCGCCCCGAGCATCGTGCGCATGGACATCCCCCCGGGCCTGCGCACCAGGAACGCCTTCGACACCATGGCCCTGCGCTGCGTGGGTGGCTTCCGCCAGATCGGCCTGCGCGAAGTGCGTCTGGTGCGCGAGTCACTCGAGTCCCTGCTCCCCGACCCGGCCGCCCCACCGGAACTCGTGGAACTCGGCGGCGAGGGGCGCCGCGGCGTGGGCGTGCTCAGCGATGCCCCCGTGCGCGCGCGCTTCGAGGTGCCCACCGGCGCCCGGCTCGGCTTCTCGTACGGACAGCCCGCCGAAGCCACCCGCGGTCGCGCCTTCTCGCGCCTGACCGTCAGCATCACCGGCGACGACGGCCCCCCGCTCGAGCGCCGCTTCGTCTGCCGACCC